>JBFFKD010000337.1:0-3607 GCA_041555595.1 Motiliproteus sp. | reverse complement strand
GTTGATCGGCTTGATGGTGAATCCTGCACCCAGGTAAGCCGCGCCCTTCTTATAAGCGGTCGGCTCATTCCAGATATCCATCTCCCACTCGTTGGATGGCACATAGAAATAGCCGGTATCCTGTGAGTAAGCCATTGGCATCCAGTTCTTACCACCGAGGAAGGCAGGCGCTGCAACAACAGAGGTGCCCTTCTTGCCATCGGCCGCTGCGGCTGGGTTGCCGGGACGGAAATCTTCGTTGTAAACAGGACGACCCTTAGCATCTAGGCCCTTGGCCCAGCTGATCTTATCAACGAACGGGAAGCCGCGGATGAAATCACCGTTGGTACGATCCAGTACGTAGAAGAAACCGTTACGGTCGGCAGTCGCTGCTGCTTTAACGGTTTTGCCGCCATCTTTATAGTCGAACGAAATCAGCTCGTTAACACCGTCGTAATCCCAGCCATCGTGCGGCGTGGTTTGGAAGTGCCAAACGATCTTGCCGGTCTCAGGGTCAATCGCTAAACGCGATGAGCTATACAGGTTGTCGCCAGGACGCAGGTGCGAGTTCCAAGGCGCCGGGTTACCGGTTCCGAAGAACATCAGGCCGGTATCCGGATCGTAAGTACCACCGAGCCAGGTTGCCGCGCCGCCGGACTTCCACAGATCACCCGGCCAGGTCTTACCCGCCTCACCACCGGTAATACCGTTCTCTTTACCGTTGAGGTAACCCATATGACCTTCGACGGTCGGACGGGTCCAGACCACCTTACCGGTCAAGGCATCGTAGGCTTCAACCTTGCCGACGATACCGAACTCGCCACCGGAGACACCGGTAATGACCTTACCGTTGACCACGATCGGCGCGGCAGAGATCGAGTAACCGGCTTTGTAGTCGGCTACCTTCTTTTTCCACACGGTCTTGCCGGTGTCCTTGTTCAAGGCAACCAGTTTCGCGTCTAAGGTACCGAAGATCACCAGATCACCAAACAGAGCGACACCCCGGTTGATCACGTCGCAACAGGGCATGATATTTTCTGGCAAACGGGCGTCGTACTGCCACAGCTCTTCGCCGGATTTAATATCGATCGCGAACACCCGCGAATAGGAACCGGTGACGTACATCACGCCATCTTTAACCATTGGCTGGGATTCCTGGCCGCGCTGTTTTTCGCCGCCAAATGAGAACCCCCAGACGGGACGCAGGTCTTGCACCGTATCGCCATTAACTCGTGCCAGCGGACTAAAACGCTGCCCCCGTGGTCCCATACCGTTAGACACCACGTCCTGGGCGGTAGCCTGATCATTGAGGATATCCTGATCAGTCACCTTAGCCTGTGTCAGGCCCGATACGGACATGGCCGCGACCAACGAGGTCAGCGCCAGACCCTTGAGGCCATAACTTTGATATTTCATCGCATTCTCCTTTGAGGATGTTCTTATTCGAATAAGACAATCACCCCGACCTTGATGCATACACGCACGGGTCTGATGATGGATCTATTGTTGGTTTTGGCCTGAAAACCAACAATCCAACTTGGGGGCTGGTTTCCTACTTACTTGGTAGTAGTACTAGGCAAGAGATAAGGCGGGGGCTATCACACAGTAGCCTTTTAGAGCCGACCTGCGGGGTCGTCAAACTGACAAGGGCAACGTAGACAAGAGATCACCTGTACCGATGGATAGCGGTGCTTGAGCGTAGAATTTACGAATAACCCCAGCGAACAAGATTCGTCAAAAGGTAATCGCCGTCGCAACAAGAGCGCTGCTGTATCTATTAGGCAAAACACTGGTTTGGAAATACCGAGAGCACGGACAGGATAATTCGACTGACCGAGAAGAAATCTGATCGGGACGCTTAAATGCGGTTGGTTGACTGCTGGTGTGAGGGCACGATACAGGCTGAACGACCGAAATCCTCAATAGCCATATTACTCCAGTGCATCCTTAAGATAACGATCCGGCTTGGCGTACTGTACGCCATAGCGCTGGTACAACTTCGCCATCCGACCCGACTTAACCAGGCCGTCGACGATATCTTCGATTCGATACGCCAGCTGACGATGGTCGTCTTTGACCGCCATGCCGACATCCCAGCTGGTTTTGGCCAGATTAGGAAAAGGCACATCTGCTTGCAGAACCTGTTCGCTTCTCACTAACCGGTTACTGCCCCACTGCAACTGCGACTGCATCCCCATCACCGCCGGAATCTTTTGCTCATCCATCGCCTGCATCGCCGCTAACACCGTTGGAAAGTGTTCGATGTTCTCCCGCAACCGACCACGAAATGCGCTGCTGAGATAAAAATCGGGCAGGCTATCGATCTCGACCCCGACCCGTTCGTACTGGAACACCGCCAGATTCTCAAACGCATCCATCCGTTCGCCATCATAGGTCAGCGCCCAGCGCTCACGCTGATAAGGTGAAAAAAAATGCACCAGATCGTTGATCACCCGACCGTCGGGATCGACCTTGAAGGCAAATTCACGATCGTACGGCACCCGCAGCATCACATCGGCCACCGTCCGCCTAAGCATCGGGCCATCCTCCTGGCGAGCCAGGTAGTGCCCCTTCCAGACATGGTTGCGCAGGTCATCATCGAGATTTTCATCGGCGATCATCCAGTGCAGCTGCAGCTGCAGACCCAAACCGTCAGCGATCTTGTGCGCCAGCTCAACGTCGACTCCCTTGGGCTGATCATCTTCGATATAGGCGTAGGGTGGAAAATCTCGGTACACCGCCACCAACAGCGAGCCATCGGCCATCACATCGTCGTAACTGCGCGCCTGAGCCTGATGACTCAACAGACCGAACAATCCGGCAATAAGCAACACGATACCCCTGACACGATTTGGCATACTCAGACTCCCGCTCTAATGCTGTATTGGATTAATCCACCGCTCGAGTTTCTAGCCAAGTGCGAATCGACCACAACGCTTCCTGACTCAGAAAATCGGCCATCTTAGGCATATAAGGCACACCGTTGCGGACCGCACCGTTGACGACCCGATACGCGAACCACTCATCCCCCTCCATGCCCTGCTCAAGCTCTCGCAGATCGGGGGCGATACCACCGGAGATCGCATCCAGACCGTGGCAGCGAGCGCAGTTTTGGGCGTAGGCCGACTCACCGATCTCAATCGCCAACGAATTTTGACGGTAGGGATTCTCCTCCAGCCACTCTTCGCCGAGTGGATCGAGACCGCTAACATCGACATTTTGCGGCGTGACATCGCCGTGCGCCCAAACAGGAGTCGTTGTTGCCAACGCCGCCGCAGCCAATGCCGCAACTGCCAGCGTCCGTAATGAAGCGTTACCGAAAGAAGTCGCCTGAATTTTCATGACCGTCACCCTGAATTGTTGTTATAAGAAGTTGGTTAAATGCTCAGTAAGTCGCTATCCCAAGCCGTTCAAAACAGTTTACGAAGCAGCCTAATTGGCTCCCAGACAACTTTGGTGTGCGCCGACTGGTTCCTTGGTAGTACGCCCTAAGGCGTCTTACTCAGATTTTGAGATCCGAATTCAGCGAACCTCAAACAGCCCTGTCATCCCCTTCGCTTCCAGCCCGCGAGCGTAGAATGGAAATGAGCCAGGCTTAATCGGCACAAAATAGATCTCGGCTTCGCCC
>JBFFKD010000336.1:0-3609 GCA_041555595.1 Motiliproteus sp. | reverse complement strand
GCGGCGCCAGCGCCTTCAGGCTGATGGCGGGGTTTAGAGCAGTTTGCTTCATCTCCACAGGCTTCATAACGGCTAACCTCGGGCAATCAGTTGCTGCAGCTGTCCCTGTGCGGCGATAACATTACGGTTGTTGCGCGCAATCATCCCATTTGACGATGCGGTTTCGGCCCGCTGACGCGCCGATTCGATCAGGTGGTGGTGTTCTGACTTGCCGCAGACCGGATCGGCATTGGCGGCATCGCCGGTCAACTTGAACGCCTGACAACGACAGCCACCAAAATCTTTCTCCTTCTCATCGCAAGAGCGGCACGGTTCCTTCATCCAGCCGTAGCCTCGGAAGTGATTGAAACCGGTCGAGCGGTACCAGATCTCCTCAAGTGAAGTATCAGCGACATTTGGGAAAGCGATCGGCAGTTCACGAGCGCTGTGACACGGCAACGCGGTACCGTCGGGAGTAATGGTCAAAAACAGTTTGCCCCAGCCGTTCATACAATCTTTAGGACGTTGTTCGTAGTAATCGGGCATCACGAAGATCAGTTTGGGGCCGCTGCCGGCGAGCTGGTCGCGGTAGCGATTGGTGGCAGCCTCGGCACGGCTCAACTGCTGCTTGGTGGGCAGCAGTTGATCGCGGTTGGCTAACGCCCAGCCATAATATTGCGCCGTTGCCAACTCGACATAGTCGGCCTCCAGCTCCATCGACAACTCGATAATCTGATCGATATCGTCGATATTGTCGCGATGGATCACAAAGTTAAGCACCATCGGATAGCCCTGCGCCTTGACCTCGCGCGCCATCGCCAGTTTCTGCGCAAACGCCTTATCGCTGCCGGCCAATCGGTTGTTGAGTTCGGCCGAACTGGCCTGAAAACTGATTTGGATATGGTCGAGACCAGCCGCCTTGAAATCAGCCATCCGCTGCGCATCCATCCCCATGCCGGAGGTGATCAGGTTAGTGTAATAGCCCATCTGTCGCGCTTCCCGGATCAGCACCTCCAGATCTTTACGCAACAAGGGTTCACCGCCAGAAAAACCCAGCTGTGCCGCGCCCATCTTGCGGCCCTGCCTGAACACTGACAGCCACTGCTCGGTGGTCAGTTCGTCACCCCCGCCCTTCAGGTCGATCGGGTTGGCGCAATAGCTACACTGCAATGGACAGCTATAGGTCAGTTCGGCCAACAACCAGAACGGCTGGCCGACGCCGGCGGGCAGGTCCGCCTCGAGCGAAGCTGATTCAACTGCGGCTGATCTATCCGCTGCGACTCTCTCACAAGCGACTCTCTCAGAAGCTAAGCCATTGTTGCTCATGGGCCTCTCCCAAAAATTGCTGGATATCACCGCTCAAGCCGCCGGCGTCAGGAAACTTGCGCTCGAGCTGCTGGATAATATCGGCGACCGATGTCTGACCATCGCAGCAGGCCAGGATTTCACCCGCACCACCGTTAAGTTTGACCATCCCTTCGGGGTACAGCAGTACGTAAGCCTGCTGTGCCTGCTCCCACTGAAATCGAAACTGAGGACGGATGGCGGGGATCTGATCGGGTGTAAACATCAGGCCACTCCTTGCACGCTAGTCGCTTGATCCGATTCAAAACAGCTATGGTAAGGCACCCGATTCAACTCATAGGCCATACTCATCGCATCGAGCATGGTCCAGAGCACATCCAGTTTGAACTGCAAAATATCGAGCGCCTGCGTCTGCTGCTCACGGCTAACGAAGTTATCCAGCGTTACCTGCAGACCATGCTGCACATCTCGCCGTGCCTCACTAAGGCGGTTACGGAAATACTGATGGCCTTCAACATCGATCCAGGGATAATTGCTCGGCCAGGTGTCGAGACGTGATTGGTGGATAGTCGGGGCAAACATCTCAGTTAATGATGAGCAGGCGGCTTCCTGCCAGCTGGCATGGCGGGCAAAGTTGACATAAGCGTCCACCGCAAAGCGCACACCAGGCAACACATGCTGTTGCGATACCATCTCTTCACGACTCAGGCCACAGGCTTCACCCAGTCTCAGCCAAGCTTCGATACCGCCTTGCGATTCACCATAGCCGTCATGATCGAGAATTCGCTGTACCCAGAGCCGGCGGGTGTCTCGATCCGGACAGTTGGCCAATACGTTGGCATCTTTGACCGGAATATTGATCTGATAGTAAAAGCGATTAGCGACCCAGCCGCGAATCTGTTCCGGCGTACAACGGCCTTCATGCATCGCCAGATGGTAAGGGTGGTGGATGTGGTAGTAAGCGCCTTTAGCGCGCAAACGGCGTTCAAATTCAACCCGAGACCAGGGTGTATTGGTGACTGCCGTTGTGCATGGCGTACGACCTGACTGATTGGGGGAGTTAATGGTCATCGTTTCTGCCTCTTTTTATTGTTATCGCTCTGGCACGCTGATTGACGCTCAATGTTTGGCTACAGCGTAATCTCCATACCATCCCAGGCAACTTCAACGCCATGACGCCCCAGCTCGGCACGCTCGGCGGAATCCTCATTTAAAATCGGGTTGGTATTGTTAATATGAATCAGCACCTTGCGCTTAGCCGGCAACGAATCGAGAACTTCGATCATGCCGCCGGGGCCGCTCTGCGGTAGATGACCCATGGTGGTGCCGAGCTGCACTCCAACGTGCTGCTGAATCATCTCATCATCCTGCCACAGGGTGCCGTCGACCAGCAGGCAATCGGCCCGCTCCATCCACGGCAGCAGGTGCGGTTCGATCTCACCCAAACCGGGGGCATAAAACAGCGTCCCACCCGTATTCAGGTCTTCGATAAAGACGCCGATATTATCGCCGGCCACCGGGTTATCGCGGTGGGGGGAATACGGTGGTGCCTTGCTGGTCAGCACCATGGCGTGAATACGGATATTTTCAATCGTTGGTATTTGGAAACCTAGTTCAGTATCCAGTGACACAGTTTGGCGATTGAAGCCCCCATTCCAGGTGGGAAAGTTGAGCATCGGAAAAATGGGGAAGCCCTGACTCAGGTCTTCAAACACCGGGTCGGTACAGTAGACATCCAGCGGACATCCTTCGCGTAACATCAGTAAGCCGCTGCTATGGTCGATCTGGCCGTCCATCAACATGATCGCCGCAATACCGGTATCACGCAGCTTTCGGGCCGGCTGCAACGGTTCAAACGAGGCCAGCTGGGCGCGAATATCGGGGGAGGCATTGAACAGCAGCCAGTTATCACCGTCGCTGCTGACACAGATCGACGACTGAGTTCGCGCGCTGGCATTGACACTGCCATCGCGAAAGCCTTTGCAATTAGGACAGTTACAGTTCCATTGTGGAAAACCACCACCGGCTGCTGCACCCAATACGCGTATCTTCATCGTCGATCTCCACTGACTTCGATCCCTGAGCGTTTATCGATAGATAACTCAAAGCAGAACGCACCCGAAGGCGCGTCTTGTTTAAAACTTAATCAACGGTTGCTGAAGTACATGGTGACTTCAAAACCAATTCGTAGATCGGTATAGGCTGGTTTGGTCCACATAGTGAAACCCTCATTTTGTTGTTATCAGTAATTACCCAGTGGGAGGAAACGAGTCTTAAAAACAGCGTCTCCTACCTCAAAGCCAGTATCCCAAAATGACATTGATC
>JBFFKD010000335.1:0-3613 GCA_041555595.1 Motiliproteus sp. | reverse complement strand
GTAGCAATATCCTGCTGCAGGTCGTCGGTGGTTTTGTAATTAACCACGGCATCGACTCCAAGCTCCTCCATCAGGTAGCGGGATTTGGCATCAGAGCCAACACTGCCAGCAACATAGCAGCCTTTCAATTTGGCGATTTGGCAAACAATGGCCCCTACTGCACCCGATGCCGCCGAGACAAACACCCGATCGCTGGGTTTAAGCTCTGCAATTTTCGTCAGCCCGGTAAAAGCCGTCATCCCCGGCATACCCAGCACCCCTAAAAACGCTTGTTCAGCAATCCCGGTTTCTGGCAGCAGCTGCAGATCTTCACCGGCAGTGGTGAAATACTGGCGCCAGCCATTCATGCTGGAGACTTTGGCTCCGACGACGAATGCCGGGTTGTTGGATTCAACCACTTCACCAATAGCGCCACCCTCAAGGACTTCATCGATAGCAAAAGGTGCAATGTAGCTGTCGCGCTCAATCATTCGACCACGCATATAAGGGTCGACCGACATCCATAGGTTTTTAACCAGAACCTCGCCCTCTTTCAACATGGCAATGGGCGTCGAAACGAGATTGAAATTTTCCTCGGCAGGTAGGCCTACAGGACGGCTTTTTAGGTGAATTTGTAGGTTCTTTTCGATGTACATGGTGAGGCCTCTGGTAAAGCGTTGTCAGTTATCAGGCCAATAGTTTATGCTGCTATTTATGATGCATCCAATGCATTACAAGTATAGTTATTATGATTGTTAGTTATTCAGAAGGAGTGTTACAACCTTGAATCTAACTAGCCTGTCTTCTGCTGATCTGAATCTACTACCGGTTTTTCAGGTGCTGTTGGAAGAGCGAAATGTCACCCGTGCTGCTGGACGTTTGAATTTAACCCAGCCGGCTATCAGCCGTAACTTGGCTCGGTTGCGTCAGCTGTTTAACGACCCCCTGTTTACACGCACGCCTAAGGGCTTGGCCCCGACCCCGCGAGCGCAAGCTCTGGCGCTTCAGCTGCAGCAGTCATTACAAGATCTCAGTCAGTTGATTGAACCGGCGACCTTTATTCCTGCTCAGGCGACGAATAACTTCAGGCTAGCGACGACAGACTACGGTGCTCAAGTCTTATTGCCGTCGGTAATAAAGCGCCTGAGAGTCGAAGCGCCGCAGGTAAATCTGGAGATCATTCCGTGGCACGAGAGTTTGTTGCAGCAGCTGGATCAACAGGATATCGACCTAGCCACCTGCACTGTTGCCGATGTCCCTGCCGCGATTCATGGTCGCGGGGTCGGCAGTGATCGGTTTGTCTGTGTCGTGCGTGAAGGCCATCCTCTCATTGCACAAGGGCTGGATCTTGAACGTTATGTCAGCCATCCGCATGCATTGATTACGATGGGTGGCTCGCGTAAGGGGCCGATTGACCATCTACTCGAGCAACAAGGGCTAAAACGCCGTATCGCATTAAGAGTGCCTCATTTCGTAGCAGCACTGGCACTGGTTGCTCAAAGTGACCTCATATTGACGGTACCTTACGGATTAGCAAACAGCTGCGCAGCCCAGTATCAGCTAAAAATCCTACCTTTCCCTATGGAACAGAATGACTTTACCTATTCCATTATCTGGCATGAACGAGATCAGAAAGACCCCGGACATACTTGGTTACGCCAGTTGGTCTTTGAACAGTTAACCCAAACCCTCAAAACAATAAATATCGATTTTACCTTTTGACGCAATCGTTATATGGCTGGCGCAGTAAAGTCTAAGGCTGCGCCTCCAGTGCTCCTCGCTATCAAAGGTTAGCTAGGAGCATCTATTGATATCCAGCAGTCCAGACAAAAATATACTACGGCATCCTTCACGGACTATGGAAAGCAAAGGCCTTGCGTGGGGTTAAAATCCGCCGATCTTAGATCATGCCGGTTCAAGTCCGGCTCCGGGCATCACTTGGCCCACCCTTGATTACGTTCAAAAACTTCCATGTAAAAAACCAAACTGAGCCCAAACACCCTGTTTGTTTTTTATCGATCTCCTTTTACGGTCCATATCCTGTTCTTCTAGAAAGCTCTCTGTGCGAATTCTGTGCGCTTAGCAACCCAACGACCACTAACGCATGACACGACTTTTCAAGGCTACAGTCAATCCGAGGTTGCAGCGTTAGACGGTTAGGATAGGCTGGTTCAGGGTCTACTACAGACTATTACTGACCATCAGCCGGTAACTTGCGAAAAAGCTGGTAGTGACACAGATGTACCACTACCGAACTATTTCATCGACCTATAATTTGAGCAGTGACCGCGCTGGGTACAGAGGCTATTGATGATGCACAATCTAAAACTCAACCTTAAACATCTCAGCTATTTCTGGTCAGTAGCGAGCCACGGATCGATTGTTCAGGCGTCTAAAACGCTGTTTGTTACGCCCCAAACGATCAGCGGTCAGTTGCGCGAATTGGAACAGCAGGTCGGCGCTAAACTGTTCAAAAAAAGTGGCCGCAACTTGGTATTGACCGAAACCGGGCAGCTCGTTTTCTCCTACGCCGATGAGATGTTTCAACTCGGTAGCGAGCTACAGGATGTGCTCGATGGGGGGCGATCTGGATCCGCTTTGACTCTTAAAGTTGGGGTGGCGATGATGGTTCCCAAACTGCTGGCCTATCGGGTGCTAGAGCCGGTATTGACGATGGATAAGCCGGTAAAATTGATCTGCCACGAAGCGCCATTAGTTGACCTGCTGGCAGATCTATCCGTTCATAAGCTGGATGCGGTACTGGCTGATTGTGCCATTAACCCAACACTTAATATTCGTGCTTATAACCACCGACTGGGTGAATCGGGAGTCAGTTTTTTTGCCGTACCGGCGCTAGCTTCGGTATTGCGAGAGTCATTCCCCGCCAGCCTTGACGGCACTGAGATGCTAATGCCCAGCGGCGGCAGTAGCCTGAAACGAGAGCTGCAGGCCTGGTTTGAGCGGTCCCAGATTACACCGAGTGTGGTGGCCGAGTTTGAGGATAGGGCATTGATGAAGGCCTTTGGGGAAGAGGGGGCAGGGGTGTTTACCTCACCGACGGCGGTCGAGAAGGATGTGATAAAGAAATACGGGGTTGAGATCATCGGCCGCACCCGCGAGGTGACCGAGCAATTTTATATGATATCCGCCGAACGTCGTATCAAGCATCCGGCGGTTAGCGTCATCACCGAGCAGGCTCGTGATTTGCTGGTGCTTTAGCGGCAGTTAACTCCACAGGCTCATCGTTGGCTCTTGAATTAGTGACCTAAGAAGGTCCCCCTTTGAGATGAAACCGACTAGGGTATTGCCGCGATTGACCACGGGGATGCCGGGTTGTTGGTAGTCCATCATAGCCTTAGCGACTCGTTTTAATGAAGCCACCGGTTCGGCGGTGATCACATCGCTGTGCATCACGTCTGCTACCCGGGATGATTTAAGCGGTTTGTTTGCGACGCCCTGAGTGATCAGAAAACGTTGGATCTCTCGCTCGCTGAGGATTGAAATCACTTCACCGTGTTCGTTAACCACCGGCATCTGTTTGATGTCATATTCATTCATACGCGCCCAGGCATCAAACAGCAGGTCTTGAGACGATAAGGTGTAGATATAGCGCGACATCACCTGATGAGCGTGC
>JBFFKD010000334.1:0-3617 GCA_041555595.1 Motiliproteus sp. | reverse complement strand
GGGGCTTGCTCGGCCAATGGTGTTGGCAACTGCTTTCAGGCCAAGCGGCTGCGGGCATAGTAAATACACTGCTGTTAAGCGTTGTTGCGATGGTTGCGACCGGTGTCATCGCGCTGCTGCTGTTTGCGCTGGTGTCGCGTCACTTTCTTCGTCGGCCCGGCCGCACTTCGGGCCAGCTACTACTGGTCATACTGCGCTCGGTGCCCGAACTGATGCTGGCCTTCGTCGCGCTGCTGGTCCTGGGTCCTTCGATGCTGCCTGCCTTGATTGCTTTAGCCCTGCATAATGGCGCTATCATCGCTCACCTGATCGGCCGCTTCAGCGATAGCATCCTACTACGTGACGATGCCAGTAGCGGCCTGAATCGTTACCTGTTCGAGATTGTGCCGCAGCTCTATCGCCAATTTCTGGTGTTTTTGTTCTACCGCTGGGAGGTGATTTTGCGGGAGACCGCGATCCTCGGTATCCTCGGCATCCAGACGCTGGGTTTTTTTATCGACTCAGCCTTCGAAGAGTTACGGTTTGACCGGGCGTTACTGCTGATTCTGGTCAGTGCGGTATTGAACATCGGGGTTGACGGCTTTGCCCGTTGGCTACGATTACGACTGCAGCTATCACCACTGCCGCAGCTGCAATAAAGAGTAATGATAAAACCCGAGCTGGCACTTCCCCTTAGCCATCGAGCCGCAGTTTCAGCAACGATGATCGAACCGCTGGCAGGTTCACCATTTATGCCCAACCAATTTTTGGAAGCCGTATGAGCGCCGAACAACTGCTGTCTGTCCCCCAAGGTGATTTTCAACTACAACGTTACCCCTATAACGAACGCGAGACACTGCGCGCCTGGGATGCTGCCGACGAATATATACTGCAACAGCTAGCTGAGCAGCAAGCCGCAACACCGGTGCAGACACTTATACTCAACGATAATTTTGGCGCGCTGAGTGTCACGCTGGCAGCGGCTAAGACGATGGCCGATACCCTGACATCCGCGCCGGCACTGCACTTTAATTCAGACTCCTATATTGCCCACCGGGCCTTGGCGCACAACCTGACATTGAACCGAATAGGTACCGATACCGTTAACGCCCTGCAGCCATTCGACCAGACAGCGTCTCCGATTGAGCTACTGCTAATCAAAGTACCGAAAACACTGGCGCTGCTGGAAGACCAGTTGTACCGCATACGTGGCCAACTCGCCCCTAACTGTCGAATCATCGCCGGCGCGATGGCCAAACACATTCATCGCTCGACCCTAGAGCTGTTCGAGCGGCTGATCGGCCCGACCACCACCTCACAGGCCAAGAAGAAAGCCCGGTTGATCTTCGCAGAATTCAATCCACACCTGCAGCCGGGTTCGTCCCCCTACCCTAGCCACTATCCTCTGGAGACGACACGATTCACGATCATCAATCACGCAGGGGTATTCTCACGCGAGAAACTCGACATCGGCACACGGCTGTTTTTGCAACACCTGCCAAGATCCGAACAAAAGCTTAAAATCATCGATTTGGGATGCGGTAACGGTGCTGTCGGCTTGGTCGCCGCTGAGTTAAACCCGAACGCCGAACTCTGTTTTGTCGACGAGTCCTATCGAGCGCTGGCAACGGCACGGGCTAACTTTACGGCGGGCTTTGGCGACCAACGACAGGTCGAATATCACGCCGATAACTGTCTAGAGGGCTTTACCAGCGCCAGTGCCGATCTGGTCCTGAATAACCCGCCGTTTCACCAACAACAAACGGTCGGGGACCATATTGCTCGGCAGATGTTTCGTGATGCCAAACGCGTTCTGCGTCCCAAAGGCCAGTTATGGGTCATCGGCAACCGTCATCTGGGCTACCATGCCCAGCTACGCAAACTGTTTGGCAATTGCGCGCTAATCGCCAGCAATCCCAAATTCGTAGTACTCAAAGCGGTCAAGCTTTAGCCTATGGGTACGATGGTCGATCGGGAGCAAGGCGCTAGAACTGCGCGTCCAGGACAGGATACGATTTTGATGCCGATGTCTGCGACAAGATGGCGCGGATCGTCTCGGTATCAAACTCCGCCGATCGCTCGAGCTGCTGCAGCAGTAGTTGTGTCTCGGTTTCACGTCGAACCAGCTGCAACAGTGCTTTGGCCTGCGGGTAGTTACGCTGTAGCAATCGCAGCCACTGCTTTAATCGGCCGTCAGCATACTTGGGTGCGATCCTGTCTAGCTGTTGGTAGTAATCCTCAATTGACGGAATCAACTGGGCCCAACTCATCTCGGTAACAGGCTCACCCGACATATAGCTGCGTACCTGTAACGCCAGATCGGGACGCGAGATCAACCCGCGCCCCAACATGACCCGGTCGCAACCGCTAACGTCTTGGCAACGGATGAAATCATCAACGGTCCATATCTCGCCGTTGGCAACCACCGGAATCGACACCGCTTGGCGAATCGCAGCGATCCAGTGCCAATGCGCCGGCGGCCGATAGCCCTCAACCTTGGTGCGGGCATGAACACAGAGCTCATCGGCACCGGCATCATTGATCGCCACCGCGTTTTCCAGTGCCAGCGAAGTGTCTTCGTAACCCAGCCGCATTTTAGCCGTCACTGGGATTGCAGCAGGAACCGCCTGGCGGACTGCAGCAACGATTCGATGAACCAACTCAGGCTGTTGTAACAGAATCGAACCACCGCGATTTCGCACCACCGTTTTGGCCGGGCAACCAAAGTTCAGGTCGATACCTGGAGCACCTAACTCGGCCAGCTTAACCGCACACCCCGCCAACATAGACGGATCAGATCCCAGCAGCTGGACAAAGACTGGAGCACCTGCAGCAGTGGCGCCCCCAGCATTGAGTTCGGGTGCCAAGCGTAGATAGACCCGACGCGGTAGCACCTGATCGGAGACTCGGACAAACTCGGTCACTGTACGATCGATACCACCGATGCGACTGATCACATCACGCATCACCGGGTCGACCAGACCTTCCATCGGAGCAAGATATATAGACATGAGATAAACAGATAACAGCCAGAAAAAGACGGCGCAGCTTAGCACAGCTGAAGCTAAATCCCACTGACCCGCTGTCGTGACAAGACAAACAGGTGATACTTATAAATTCACCAACAAACAATGCTGTTGGCGGCTAACTGCTTTGTCTTTATAACCAATGGGGAACATAAGCAGCCCCCCCCCCTAGGCTTCATTGACTTTGCTGCACATCTAGCAGACAAGCCATACAAAAGATTATTCACATCACCAACGATTTCGGTCGATGCACTGAAAGCCCATGCTTTAACCCTTTTGCTTAATCTACACCACACTTAA
The DNA here is from genome assembly GCA_041555595.1 of Motiliproteus sp. GTDB lineage: Bacteria > Pseudomonadota > Gammaproteobacteria > Pseudomonadales > Balneatricaceae > Motiliproteus. The sequence goes on along the minus strand of JBFFKD010000334.1, from coordinate 312 downwards.
CACCACAACTAAACTACTGATAAACAACAACAAATGGAAGTGGTTGTTTTTTGACCAATCACAACAACCATCCTAATCATGCGGTTTAAAGGGATCTATTCAAATTTAACTCACAGAGTTATCCACCAAAGCTGTGGGCAAACCGCTGTACCCCGCATGAACGCTAAAGCTCAACAACCTGCTTATATATGATGGCCCAGGTCAGGTCAGATCACCTCTGGATATGGTTAATTTATTCACCACTTTTGTTTTTAAATTCAACACTTAAAAAAAGCGCTCTGGGCAGGTGAATAAAATCCTTTTTTTCGTTAG
>JBFFKD010000333.1:0-3618 GCA_041555595.1 Motiliproteus sp. | reverse complement strand
AGGACGCCATCAGTCAGTTGCTGCAACAGGCGCAAGCGGCAGAGCCGGGTGCGGTGGTCAGTGGCATCATTGCTCAGGGTAAAAAAGCCGTCAATGGCCTTGATGGTCGTTGGGTCTCGGTAGTCGAGACGCTCGGTCAGCAACTGAGAAAACCCAAGGTGCTCGAAGACGGTTCGGTCGATATGCTCGATTTCGGCGAAATTTCCACGGTCAAGAAAGGTGCGTTGCTGATGCGCCGTGAACCGCCGACCCGTGGTGAAAATGGCTATACCGTTACTGGCGAAAGTTTGGCTGCTGTGCCCGGTAAAGTCGTTGATTTTATTCCTGCGGAGGGGGTGGCTCAGGGCGAGGATCCCAGCTGTATGGTCGCTACCCGCGATGGTATGCCGGTTGAAGAGAATGGCGGGATGCGCGTCGATAACGTCTATACCGTCAAACAGGTCAATATGGATACCGGTCATATCGTCTTCGATGGTAGCGTTATTATTCTCGGAGATGTTGAAGAGGCGATGAAAGTCTCTGCTACCGGTGATGTGAGCGTGGGAGGGTCCGTCTTCTTTGCACGGGTGGAAGCCGAGGGTGATATCACGGTTCGCAAAGGCGTAGTCGGGCATCAGCGCCAGGATGAGAACCACAATTTTAATAGCGAAGACCTGAGCTGTTCGTTGCTGGCAAAAGGAGAGATACATATCGGTTTTGCCCAATATGCACGGTTGGAAGGCGGCAAGGATATCCAGGTTGATAAGCAACTGTTGCATTGTCTGACCGATACTCCAGCGGCGGTGGCGATCGGTAAAAATGGTGATCGTAATAGCAAACTCATCGGCGGTATAACCCGCTCGGGACAAGGGGTGCAATGCGGCATTTATGGAACAGAGGCGTTTATACCGACCGAGATTGAGTTGTGCCCGGATCTCGAAGAGTGCCAGTGTGAAGCGATGCTGCTAAACGAACAGCTTTCCGTCAAACAGATGTTGATTGAAGACTTGAAGAAACTAATGCCCAAGTTATCGGCCTTGCCCAAAAGCCCGCAGCGTAAAGAAAAGATCACCAAGTTGATCAACACTGTTAACCATTCTGTTCGTCAAGCCAATCTAATTGGGCAGAATCTGAAGCAGTTTAAAGAAAAAGAGGAGGAGCTGTTGCGCTCGGCCCAGTTGATCGCACACGGTACTCTTTACCCCAACGTCAGCATTAATATCTCCGGTCACCCGCTTAAACTAAAACGTGAATATCAAGGCGGCGGTGTTTGTTATCGTAGCGGTGAAGTGATTCATGATCCTGCGTTGAAGATCACCAGCAACTGACTGGATTCTGTTAATAGCCTATGCGTACAGCTGTGCGCAATGATGATAGCGGTTAGTGCTTGTACGGATCGGCCGCATCGCGCAGGCCGTCACCGAAGAAGTTGAACGCGAGTATGATCACGATCACCGGCAGTACCGGGAACATCAACCAGGGGTAGATCGCCACTACGTTGATGTTCTGCGCCTCGTTTAGCAGTACCCCCCAGCTGGTGATCGGTGGTCGCAATCCCAAGCCCAGAAAGCTCAGCGCTGTTTCGCCCAGTATCATGGCCGGAATCGACAGTGTTGCCGAAGCGATCAGGTGACTATATAGCCCCGGCAGTAGATGACGGCCAATCACCCGACTTGGACGGGCCCCCATCAGTTGCGCCGCTAGACAGTAATCCTCCTCCCGTAGCGCTAACAGTTTGGAGCGAACCGCTCGCGCCAGCCCTGTCCAGTCGAGTAGCGCCAAAATTAGCGTGATGCCGAAGAATACCCACAATGGACTCCAGGTCACCGGCAATATCGCCGATAGTGCCATCCACAGTGGCAGCTCGGGAAATGAACGTATCACCTCGGTGATACGTTGCACGCTGGCGTCGACCCAACCACCGTAATAACCGGCAAGACCGCCGATTAGGATGCCGAGGGTGAAGCTAAGGATGATGCCGACCAAACCGATGGTCAGTGATATCCGAGCGCCATAAGTGATCCGTGAGAGTAGGTCGCGTCCCAGTCGGTCGGTGCCCAGGATGAACACAGTTGCGCCTTCGGGCGCGCAAAACAGATGAGTGTCGCCTTGCCATAGTCCCCAAAACTGGTAACTGTCGCTGCTACAGAAAAACTCGATCGGATAGACCTGACTTTGATCCTCGCTGTATTCGCGCAGCAGTTTGTCCATGTTGAGCTGGTAGCCCCAGCCGTAGACAAAGGGGCCGACGAACTCCCCTTGATGGAACAGGTGCACAGGTTGCGGTGGTGAGTAGATAAAGTCGGTGTGGCGGGTTGGCAAAGCGTAGGGTGCCAGGAACTCGCTGATCAGAATCGATAGATACATCAATAATAGAAATATGCCGCAGATCAGCGCCAGTCGATGGCGTTTGAAACGCCACCAGATCAATTGCCATTGCGAGGCGAAGAAGTATTTCTCCTGGGCCGGGGTGATCTCGGTGATGCTGTGCGGGTTAAAGGGTTTATCCGATACCCAGTGTTGGCTGCTGCTAACACCGGAGCTGATATCCTGTGTACTCATCAGCGTGCCTCCCCGTGCAGTCGAATCCGCGGATCGAGCAGCGCCAGCGCCAGATCTGATACCAGTACCCCGACCACGGTGAGGATCGCTAGAAACATAAGGAATGAACCGGCCAGGTACATATCCTGGCTTTGTAACGCGGCGATCAGGATCGGTCCGGTAGTGGGGAGCGACAACACCAGCGCCACAATTTCGGCACCAGAGATAATGCTGGGCAGCATGTTACCGATATCGGCGATAAAGAAATTCAATGCCGAGCGCAGCGGGTATTTTACTAGCAGCCGGAACGGCGGTACGCCTTTGGCGCGGGCGGTCACTACATAGGGTTTGTGCAGCTCGTCGAGCAAGTTGGCGCGCAACCGTCTGATCATCGCAGCGGTGCCTGAGGTTCCAATCACCACGACCGGTATCCACAGGTGTTCGAGTACCGATTTGAGCTTATCCCAGCTCCAGGGTTGATTGATGAATTCGGGCGCCATCAAACCGCCGATCGAGGTACCGAAGGTGACGTTGGCGAAATAGAGCATCACCAGAGCAAGCAGGAAATTGGGCGTGGCTAACCCCAGAAAACCGACCAGCGTCAGGCCGTAGTCGCTCCAGCTGTACTGGTGAGTCGCCGAATACATGCCGATCGGAAAAGCGATTAGCCAGGTGAAGATGATCGTGAAAATTGAGATCACCGTGGTCAGAAATAGCCGGTCGCCAACGACATCGGTGACCGGCAGACCGTACTCAAACGAGTAACCAAAGTCGCCCTGCAGCATACCGGTAGACCAGGTCAGATATTGCACCATAAAGGGCTCGTCAAGGCCGTACTGCTCACGCATCATGGCTATCTGCTGCGGATCGATCGACTCGCCTTGGCTTTCGAGTTCGGCAATATAGCTCTCGAGATAATCGCCGGGTGGCAGTTGAATAATGACGAAGATGATAAAGCTGATCACCACCAAGGTCGGTATCATCAACAGCAGCCGCTTGAGGATATAGTGGGCCATTATTGAGCCTCCTCGGTTGTTGCCTTTGGCGAGGCCGTGTCAAGCCAGAACCGATCAGGCCGATAGACGCCGAAGTAGGCGT
>JBFFKD010000332.1:0-3619 GCA_041555595.1 Motiliproteus sp. | reverse complement strand
GCTATGCTGTTTTCGTAGTCAGGAATGGTATTTTCAAGGAGACCGCTTTCAAGGAGGAGGGTATGTCGATTTGTGATTGGCCGGAACAGGAGCGGCCGCGTGAGAAGTTATTAAAGCAGGGGGCGGAGTCGTTATCGGATGCCGAGCTGCTGGCGATCTTCTTGCGCACCGGTGTCTCGGGCAAGAGCGCGGTTGATTTAGCGCGCGAGTTGATCGGTCAATTTGGCGGGTTACGGGCATTGCTGGCAGCCAGCGAAAGAGAGTTCTGCCAAGGGCATGGTCTGGGTTCAGCTAAATACACTCAGTTGCAGGCCGTACTGGAGATGGGGCGGCGTCATTTGGCTGAAGAGTTGGGTCAGCGTGATTGTTTTACCAGTCCGCTCGAGACCGGTCGATTTCTCAATAGCAGGTTGCGTCAGAGAGAGCGGGAGGTGTTTGCGTTGATGTTGCTGGATAACCAGCATCGGTTGCTGCGCTATCAAGAAATATTCGAAGGTACGCTGGATGCGGCAGTGGTCTATCCGCGCGAAGTGGTTAAGCTGGCGCTCAGCAGTAACGCAGCCGCAGTGATTCTAGCGCACAACCATCCGTCTGGGGTGGCAGAGCCGAGCCTGGCTGACCAGCAGATCACTAAAAGGTTGGTCGATGCGCTGGCGTTGGTTGATATTCGGGTGCTTGATCATCTGATTATTGGCGAGGGTGCGCCGGTATCGTTGGTCGAGCGAGGGCTGTTATAAGCTGAGATTGTACCGATGGGTAAAAAACGATCAATTGTGTGCGCTCACCGTTGCTGTTGGATTCACTTTGCTTTAGTATCCGCGCTCCTGTCCACGGCATGGGATTTTGTCTTCAATGAGTGAAGACGCTCCGCCTGAGATGCAGATCGATGCCGCAAGCCATCAGCTGGGTGTGTCGAGTTAACCGCATCAATAAGTTCGGATAGTGAATATAGGTTAATACCATGGCTAAAGTCTGCATGGTTACAGGCAAGCGCCCTGTAACAGGGAACAACGTTTCCCACGCAATGAACAAAACTCGTCGTCGTTTTCTACCGAACCTGCATTGGCATCGTTTTTGGGTTGAGAGTGAAAATCGTTTCGTTCGCATGCGTGTTACCTCTAAGGGTATGCGTATCATCGACAAGAAGGGCATCGACGCCGTTCTGGTTGAAGTTCGTGCCAACGGCATCAAGGTATAAGGAGCGGAACAATGCGCGATAAAATCAAAATGGTTTCCAGTGCCGGCACTGGTCACTTCTACACGACCGACAAGAACAAGCGGACTATGCCTGAAAAGCTGGTCATGAAGAAGTTTGATCCGGTTGTTCGTAAGCACGTTGAATACAAGGAAGCTAAGATCAAGTAACTCTCGTTGAGTTGGATCTTGTTTCTATTTTAAAAGCCCTGCATGTCAGGGCTTTTTTGTGTCTGCTTTAACGTGAATCCAAGGGTGTACTATGCCTGAGTTACCCGAAGTCGAGACGACTTGTCGCGGCATCGAGCCACATATCGTTGGTCAGTCGGTTGTCGATGTTGTTGTCCGTCAGCCGCAATTACGCTGGCCGATTCCCGCTGGTCTGGGGTCGCTGCTGGCGGGACGAAAGGTTGAATCGGTGAGGCGGCGGGCCAAATACTTGCTGTTGAAGATAGGTGATGGCTCGCTGATTATGCATCTTGGAATGTCGGGTAGTTTGCGGCTGGTGGCTCCAGGAACGGAGAGTGGCAAGCACGATCATTTTGATCTCTGTTTGAGTGGTGGTGTGGTTTTGCGGTTAACCGACCCGCGCCGATTTGGATCGGTGCTGTGGCAGCAGGGTGATCCGAATCAGCATCGATTGTTGGCGAGTCTTGGGCCTGAGCCGCTGGGAGAGCTATTTGATGGCGATCGAATGTTTCGGTTGTCGCGTAATCGACGCCAGGCAGTAAAGTTGTTCGTGATGGATAATCAGACGGTGGTTGGGGTTGGTAATATCTATGCCAACGAGGCGTTGTTTGAGGCGGGGATCGATCCGCGGCGTGCGGCGGGGCGGATCTCGTTAGCGCGCTATCGATTATTGGCAGCACAAATTAAGATTGTGCTAGCACGGGCGATAGAGCAGGGGGGGACTACGCTGAGGGATTTTGTCGGTGGTGACGGTAAGCCTGGTTATTTTCAACAGCAATTACAGGTGTACGGGCGCGGCGGTGAAAGTTGTAATCAGTGCGGCCAAGTGTTGCGGCAGGTAACGCTTGGGCAGAGGGCAACGGTGTATTGTCAGTTTTGCCAGCGTTGATATCAGGCTGTGTAGTGAGCCCTGAGAAGTATAGGCAAAAGAAAACCCGCACTAGGCGGGTTTAAGATCCTTAGCAGTCCTTGCTTACCACTCATTCCATCGAGTGGTTCTTCCTTGTTTCGGCGTCCTGCCGATCTTCATCCTGAAAGTGTGTTGCCGTATCCGTACGGCTGTGCGTCCTTGCATGGGTATAGTAAATTGACATTCATAACGTTCTCAATAGGTTTTTTTCCTAGATTGATGTCTCGGTGTTGTGAATTCGATTTAAAGGTTAAATAGTCGCTAGGTTAATAGTGCAAAGCAAACAGGTTTAAGTGCTTATGAGTGATTTGCTTCAGCAAGGGTGTGTGCTCGCAGTGGCGGGGTCGGACAGTTGTGCCGGAGCGGGAGTGCAGGCGGATCTCAAGGCTTGCGCGGCGTTAGGGGTCTATGCCGCAACGGCGATCACGGCGATTACGGCACAAAACAGTCTGGGTGTGGATGAGGTTGAATTGGTCTCATCAGCAATGGTCGGGCAGCAGATGCGGTCAGTGTTGTCGGACCTGCCGGTGGCTGTGGTGAAGATCGGAATGTTGGCGGCAGCAGAAATTGTTGAGGCGGTCGCTACGGTTTTGGATGCCTATCCGACATTACAGGTGGTGCTGGATCCGGTAATGATGTCGTCTAGCGGTCGATCGCTGTTGGATCAGGCGGGTCGGCAGGTGATGCTTGAGCGGTTGTTGCCAAAAACTACAGTGTTTACTCCAAATGTTCTAGAGGCGGCTGCGTTATTGGGGTGTTCTCTTGATCGGGTAAAGCGTGAGCCGGAGTGGGCTGTTCGTCAGTTGGCTGGGTTGGGTGCGGTAGCTGTGTTGCTGAAGGGCGGTCACTGCCATGGTGAGTCTAGTGAAGACCTGCTTTGGTTTGACGGCAAGCTGAGTGTTTATACTGCGCCAAGGTTGTCGGTCCGAAATAGTCACGGTACCGGGTGTACGCTGGCATCGGCAATCGCGGCGGGCCTGTCCAAAGGGAAAAGTGTTTCTGAATCAGTCGCTGTGGCAAAGAGGTATTTAACCGAGTCATTGGCGACAGCGGATCGGTTTGATCGGGGTGCTGGGAGTGGGTCGTTAAATCACTTTGGTTGGTAAGGGTGAGGGGTTGATGCCGGGTTGTAATGCGCTAGTGAAGGGCGCGGTGAAGTTATTTTAAAATTATCTGTTCTTGGCTGTTGACGGTCAGGATTTGTGCCCTATAATACGCGCCTCGCTTGAGACGAAACGCCGGCAACCCGGCAGCGAATCAGGCACCGCTCTTTAACAAATCGACCATGCAATTCGTGTGGGCACTTGCTGGGATAGGCAGCAATCT
>JBFFKD010000331.1:0-3624 GCA_041555595.1 Motiliproteus sp. | reverse complement strand
TAATCGAGCGGCGTGATTACCTGGTACCTGAAGATGTACAGCAGGTACTGGCACCAGTGGCTGAGCACCGGCTGCGAGGCGATCGTGATACCACCGGCCATCGCGGCGCGAGTCTGGCGCGGTTGCTGTTGGATGCGGTCGAGGTGGTGGAGTAAGCGGCGATGGCAGGCAACGATCGGCCGTCCCGATGGTTTGGTGTTGGTTTGTCTTATCGCGATACGTTGTTAGCTCCATATCGGCGTTGGTTCGAACGTTGGCTTAGTCAACGATCGCCACGTACCCGCCTAGTTACTCTCAATCAGCGCCGAATTTTTATCCTGCCGAGTCGTAATGGACTCTATTTTTTACTGATGACCGCCGCGTTGTTTGTGGGGGGGATCAACTACGGTAACAGTCTGATCTTGCTGGTCTCGATGTTGCTAGTCAGCTTGTTTCTGGTCTCGATTCTTCACACCTACGCTAACTTATCAGGACTGTCACTCGAGGCGGGGCGAACTCAGCCCGCCTTTGTCGGCCAGCAAGCGGCCTTCGCTATCCATCTGAGCAGTCAGGGCCGGCAACACGAATCAATCCGGCTGAGTTGGCCCGGTGTGGCCGAACAGCGATTCGATCTGATCGACAGTGCCAGTGCCGAGGTTATCCAGATGCTACCGGTGACCAAGCGAGGCTATTGCAGGGCACCAAGGCTTCGGGTTGAGAGCGGTTACCCTCTGGGCTTGTTACGCGCCTGGAGCTGGGTTGCACTCGACAGCCGCTGTCTCGTTTATCCCAAACCAATCCCAGCCGATTACCCGCTTCGCCCGGCCGAGTACGGTGACCGAGGTGAGCGACTGGTACGTGAAGGCAGCGACGATTTTGACGGTTTACGGCGCTACCAAGAGGGTGACAACCCGCGCCGAATCGCGTGGAAAAGTTACGCTCGGGTGGGCCGCCTATACAGTAAAACGTTTGCCGGTTACCAGGCCGACGAGCACTGGCTGGAGTGGGATGCCTACAGTGGTATGGCAACCGAGTCTCGTTTGGGACGGCTGTGCTATCAGCTATTGCAGTGTGATCAGCGAGGGCAGCGGTTTGGTTTGCGGTTGCCAGGGATTGAGCTGGTTCCCGCCAGCGGTGACAGTCACCGACAGCGTTGCCTGCGCGCGCTGGCGTTGTACGGGTTGGATTATAGTGATGGCGGTGGAACCCATGGAGGCGAATCTTGAGGGTGACGCTGCCGTATCAGATACCCCGAAACGGTCTCGTCTGGCTGCTGGCGTCGATGTTTGCAGCCATCGTTCCGCATATTGGCCGGCTACCGACCTGGCTGGTGTTGATCTGCCTGTTATGTGGTGGTTGGCGGGTGATGGTTTATCGGGGTCGGTGGGCGCTCCCTGGTCGACTGGTTCGGGCGGTGCTGGTGTTCAGCGGTGGAGCAGCGGTATGGGGGCATTACGGTACCCTGGCCGGACCTGAAGCGGGGTCGGCGCTGTTGATCCTGGGGTTCTGTTTCAAATTGATGGAAACCCATCAGCAGCGTGATGCTTTCATCGTCGTGATTCTAGGTTTTTTCGTAGTGGCTGTGTCGTTTTTCTTTGATCAGTCGTTGCTTGGCGCGGTCTATATGATGCTGGTCTGTATCATGATCACCGCTGCATTGTTGGGTCTTAACCAATCGCCGCTGCATACCCGCCCCCGGCGTACCTTGATCGCCAGTCTGCGATTGCTTGGCCAGAGTTTACCGCTGATGCTGGTGTTGTTCGTGCTGGTTCCGCGGATAGGTCCAATCTGGTCGTTGGATCTTGGTTCAAATAGCGCTAAAACCGGCTTGAGCGAATCGATTACACCAGGCGATATTGCCCAGTTGAGCCGTTCCGATGAACGCGCGTTTCGAGTAGAGTTTGACCCTGGATCGTCACTGCCACCGCCGTCGCAACGGTATTGGCGTGCATTGGTCTTGAGCCATTACGATGGCAGTAGCTGGAGTCGTGGTGCGATCGATATGGATCGTGAGCCGATGGTGCAATGGCAACGAGGTTCTGCTGCCTGGCAGCCTCCAATCGATACTCAGTTACCGGTCTATCGCTATCAGGTGATCATGGAACCGACCGATCAGCGTTGGCTGTTCGGACTGGCCCAGGCGCGCAGTGATAGTCGAGGCGTCGGTTACAGCCGCGATCACCGCTTGGTTAGTCGCACCGCAGTGCGTCAGCCGTTCAGCTACCGGGTCGAATCAGTGCCTGGCTCCGGATTGGATCGAGCAGGGTTGCCCAGCTGGTTACGCCGTTCAAATTTGCAGCTTCCCGACTCGGGCAATCCTCGCAGCCGAGCGTTGGCTAGCCGGTTGCGAGCGCAATCAGATTCTCCCCCACAATATATCGAGCGGGTGCTGGCGCTGTTCGCCGACCAGCCGTTCCACTATACCCTACGACCACCGCTGTTGAGGGGGGATCGAATCGATCAGTTTATGTTCGATAGTCGCAGCGGTTTTTGCAGCCACTACGCCGGTGCTTTTGTCTACCTGATGCGAGCGGCCGGGTTGCCCGCACGGATCGTGGCTGGCTATCAGGGCGGTGAGATAAATCCGCTGGGTGGCCATCTGCTGGTTCACCAGTTCGATGCCCACGCCTGGGCAGAGGTGTGGTTGCCGGATCAGGGATGGGTAAGGTTCGATCCAACCGCTTATGTGGCACCCGAGCGAGTCGAGCAGGGGATCGAACAGGCGTTGGCAGGCGAAGGCAGTTTCCTCGATAGCAGTCCGCTGTCACTGCTGCGCTACCGTCATCTGGCTTGGGTCAGCCAGTTGCGGCTGAGCTGGGACTACCTCAATTTTGCCTGGCACCGGATGGTGTTGGGTTACGATGCCAAAGCTCAGCAGCAGTTGTTGGCTCGCTGGTTTGGTCAGCTGGATCTGCGCCAGATCGGATTGACGCTGCTGGTGCTGGTAGGGGCGCTGATGGGGCTGTTGGCAGCTTGGTTGCTCAAGCGAGGCCTGAATGAACGGCTGCGTGATCCTAGATTGCGTTGTTACCGGCGATTGTGTCAAAAGATGGCACGGCGTGGTTTGGCTATTAAGGCGGCAGAGACACCGTCGGCATATCTGACTCGGTTGAGCCAGTCGCGACCCGAGTCTTTCGATCAGTTACAGCAGGTCGAACGCTTGTTGGAACAGTTACTGTATCGTCAGGAAACCGAGGGGAAGCGGGAGCTGCTGGCTCAGTTACGAACGTTGATTCGCCGCCTTTAGCTCCCGTGGTGTAGCCTGTGCGTAGCCGTTATTTGACCCGCTCGATATCGCGGCGGATATCTTCAAGCTTGCTCATCATCACCTTTTCTAAATGATCAATATCATCGATCAGACGTTGCTTGACGTCCTGTACTTCATGTTCGTGCTGAACCAATTCGTGCAGTTCATCGACCGCTTTCATTAAGAAAGCCGACATTTCGGATATTTCACGGTACTTGTTGGTGCTGCTGTCGACCCGATGGGTATTGACCGCGCGACCGAACTTGAATTTCTTGCTCTTGGGAAGCAGTGATCCTTTGGCGCGCCGAAAGTAAATTTTCAGTACGTCGTTGTCGCCCTCTTGACGGAGGCTGTATTTGTAGATGTCTTCGATCGAGGTGATACCCATCTCGACCAGG
>JBFFKD010000330.1:0-3632 GCA_041555595.1 Motiliproteus sp. | reverse complement strand
GCCTTTTCTGTAAATTATTTACAAAACAAAACCGGTCGAATCTAAGCTGATAATTTAACGCTTCTTTTTCTTTTTCGACTTCTTGGTAAACAGCGCCATCCGCTCTTTTTTCTGGATCTGTCGGCGGGTCAACTCATTCTTCTGACCTTCATACGGGTTAGCACCCGATTTGAATTGGAATCGTACCGGCGTACCCTTGATCTTAAGAACCTTGATGAATTTGTTTTTAAGGTAACGCTTATAACCGTCCGACAGACCATCGGTCTGATTACCGTGGACAATAAACAGCGGCGGATTGGAGCCCCCCTGATGGGCGTAGCGCAACTTGATTCGACGGCCGTGCACCAACGGCGGTGCATGATCGGCAACCACATCTCCCAGCAGCGTGGTCAGACGGTTGGTAGAAAACTTAGCCATCGCCGATTCGTAAGCCTCGTTAACCGACTCGTAAAGATGCCCAACGCCCGAACCGTGCAATGCTGAGATAAAGTGAATATTGGCAAAATCAGCAAACACAAGCTTACGTTCGATCTGGGTCTTTACCTGCTCTTTATCATCGGCGGTCATGCCGTCCCACTTATTGACAGCTATAACCAAGGCTCTACCATCCTCAAGTGCAAAGCCAAGCATATGCAAATCTTGATCGGTCAGGCCTTCATGCGCATCCATCACGGCGATAACGACATGGGCATCCTTGATCGCCTGTAACGCTTTAACGATCGAGAACTTCTCAACCGCTTCTTTGATATTCTTTCGGCGCCGCACCCCGGCGGTATCGATCAGGGTATAGGGCACCTCCTTATCACCCTCTTGCCGGGTGTAGGGGATATAGATGCTATCGCGTGTCGTTCCGGCCTGGTCGAATACAACCACGCGCTCTTCACCCAGCATCCGGTTAACCAGGGTGGATTTACCGACATTAGGACGGCCGATTACGGCGATCCGAATTCCACGCTCATCGGCCTCTTCGGACAACACCTCCTCATCTTCAGGGAAGTCGGCCAACACCAGCTCTATCAAGCTACGCACACCACGGCCATGCGAAGCGGCTATCGGCAATGCCTCACCCAGTCCCAATGAGAAGAAGTCAGCCACTGCGACATCGGGATCGGTACCGTCAGTTTTGTTAACGACCAGATGATAGGGTTTATCGATCCGCCGCAGATGCTTGGCGATCATATCGTCGGCGGGATTGAGCCCTGCACGGCCATCGACCAGAAATACCACCGCATCGGCCTCATCAATGGCCAGCATCGACTGCTCGGCCATCTCATAATCGATCCCCTCTTCAGCACCACTGATACCACCGGTGTCGATCACCATAAAATCACGGCAATCCATCATCCGCCCCTGACCGTACTTACGATCGCGGGTCAAACCGGGATAATCGGCAACCAGCGCATCCCTAGAGCGAGTCAACTGATTAAAAAGCGTCGACTTGCCAACATTGGGACGCCCAACTAAGGCGATAACTGGAACCATGACCTATACCTAGAAAAAGTGCCTGAAAAACAAAACAGAGGGCCGCAGCCCTCTTTTCTTAATAGCGCAGAGCTTATGGCTGCTCTAACACCAAAGCCGATAATCGGCCATCGTGACTAAAAGTGTACAGCACCCCATCGCGGCTGACCGGAGCCACCACAATAGCCGATGAATCTGCACGATAACGACCGACAAAACGTCCATCATCCGGATTAACGAAATGGATATAGCCGTCATAATCGCCGACCGCAACAACACCTTCAATCACCGCTGGCGCACTGGCCTGTCTATAATAGAGCGCCTCTTGCTTCCACAACTCGGTTCCACTGCGCTTATCATAAGCCACTAGCGAGCCTTCATCGTCGACCGCAAATAGCGTTTGCTTGTTCTGAGACAGTGAGCGGTAACTCGATAGAGGCTCGCTCCATAAGCGACGGCCATCATTCATCACAATCGCGGCCACCCGACCTTGATAGCTGCCTGCATAGATCAACCCATTGCCCAGAAGCAGCGAACCATCGATATCGACCATCCGCTCCAGCTCGGTACGCCCCTCAGGCGTCGTGACCAACGTCTCCCACAGCACAGCACCGGTCCGCAGCTTTAACGCGACGACTTTACCGCTGGAAAACCCAGCATAAACGACATCATCTACGACCAGCGGCGTACTGGTACCACGTAAACTTAACGCCGGTTCTTGAGCAGAATAGCTCCAGCGAAGCTCGCCATTGTCAACATCGAAAGCCGATAACTGGCCATCAATGGTCTGAACCAACGCCAAACCAGAAGCCAGCTGTGTCGGTGCTACCGCTTCACTGCTCAAGCGCGTACGCCAAACTTCGGCACCTTCCTGCTGATCTAGCGCGATCGCCTGACCATCAAAACTGGTCGCAACGACCAACCCGCCTCCTGCACCGATACCGCCGCTTATCGCCAAGCCGAGTTCAGTCTTCCAGATACGATCACCGTTGAGACGATCGATTGCATAGACAGAGCCCTCATGATCTACCGCATAGACAGCCTGTTCGGTTACCGCCGGGGCGAGTTGCAGGTACTTATCACCCGACCCCTCACCTATTTGGGCCGACCAAAGCTTATCGACCTCGTATTCATCACTAATGTCGACCAACGAAGCCGGCTCAATCTCTTCATCACCACTCCACAGACCACAGCCCGTCAACAGCAACACCGACAGCCCGATCAACGAAAGTGGCAGTAACCGATTAGACAACATCATTAGTTATTACTCGGCCCGGCCAGGTCATCTAGCTTCATGGCGATTAACGGACGAGCATTATCACTGTTGGCTTGCAAGCCCTCAGCGTAGGCCTGACGTGCTTCATCACTGCGCCCCAAGGCCAGCAACACATCTCCTTTGAGCTCATAATAACCCGCTTCAAAACCCACTACCGGGCTTGCACCGAGCGCTGTTAGGGCTGCAGCGGCCTGCTCAGACGCCAGTAACACCTGCGCCAGACGAAGCTTAGCGACCTGCGCCACCGCCGCTTCAGGCTTCTGGCTTAATACCCACTCGAGCTCTGTTTTAGCCAGATCTAGCTGATCTTGCTCAGCAGCCAACTTAGCTAGCCACAACGCGCCATACTGCGCGTAGTTTGAACCCTCGTACTCAGTCTTTAGTTGATTAGCGATATAGGTGGCACTTTTACGCTGCTCATCGGAGATCGTCTGGCCGGGCTGCTGCGATGCCTGCTCAACCAACGACTGATACAGTGCCGAAGCATTATCAGCCGTATTTCGCTGATGATCCTGCCAACCGCGCCAACCAAATACAGCAACTGCAGCGATGACGATTCCGACCACGGTGGAGCGTCCATTTTCCTTCCACCAGGTTTTTATCGCTTCGACCTGCTCTTCTTCGGTTCTCATATCAGACACTGCTGACTCCTTAAAATTAACGGTTATCTGGTTATTATTTATTTAAATACACGACTGGATTTAAAAACGCGGCTGCAACAAATTAATTAACGCATCAACATCCAGCCCGTCGTGAGCCTGGTCATGCTCCCAAACCCGCAACTGCTGCTGACCATCACGCTCAGACAATAAGACAATCCAGGGGGCTCCCGCCTGTCGCGCTTTACTATTGATATTCTTCAAGCCACTGCAGTGACTCATCAGCCTTAAACCTG
>JBFFKD010000329.1:0-3634 GCA_041555595.1 Motiliproteus sp. | reverse complement strand
TCGATGCAGTAAATTAACAGATAATCATCATGCGATTCGCGGGTCATTGCGTGTCCCATCGCCTCGACATAGTGGCCAATTCCCAGCGGGTAGAGACCTTGCGCCAGTGGCTGCTGGTTAAGTTGACGCAGCAGCGAGCGGGGGATGACGTAGCGAGAACTATTGGGGGGCAGGGGCCAGCTGGAAGGTTTGCTCATAAGCGGGTATTTTTAGACTATGGTTTTAGACGCCGATAATATTGCGCGCCATATGACAAGATAGTCCATCATAAGGGCAACTTTATCAATCCTTGCGGTTATACGGCTGTGATTAAATCAATGGTAGTCGTATAGAAAATGCACAGCGCAGAGGTTTGCGGACAATATCGATAGCGATCCGGTGCCAATATGACGATCAACTTGAAGTGATCTGATTGCAGACAGGGGAGGGTGGATTGGGCCCCTGTTGGACTGAGGCGCTATTTACATTCACAGCATTAGAGAGTTTTGTATGGACTTTAATCTGACTCAAGACCAGGTTGCATTTGCCGATTCGGCACGTGCCTTCTCCGAGCAAGAGTTGGCGCCGAACGCCGGTGAGTGGGATCTGAACCACACCTTTCCTAAAGACGTTATCAAGCAAGCCGGAGAGCTGGGGTTCTGCGGTATCTATACACCGGAATCAGCCGGTGGTATGGGGCTATCCCGGCTCGATGCCCATGTGATTTTCGAACAACTGTCGATGGGCTGTACTTCAACCACCGCTTTTATCACGATTCATAATATGGCCACCTGGATGATCGGCGAGTTCGGTAATGAGCAGACCGTCGAGCAGTGGTGTCCATCGCTGGTGATGGGAGAGCAGTTGGCTTCATACTGCCTGACTGAACCTAATGCCGGCTCTGATGCTGCGTCGCTCAAGACCACTGCCAAGCGCGACGGTGACGACTATATCGTTAACGGTAGCAAGTGTTTCATCTCCGGCGCCGGTGAAACTGACGTGCTGGTGGTGATGGCCCGGACCGGTGCTGAAGGCGCTAAAGGGATCTCTGCCTTTGCCATCGATGCTACCTTGGCCGGTATCAGCTACGGCCGCAAGGAAGACAAGATGGGCTGGAACAGCCAGCCGACCCGGATGATCACCTTTGAAGATGTGCGGGTTCCTGCCAGCGCGCTACTGGGTAACGAAGGCGACGGTTTCAAGATCGCTATGAAAGGACTCGATGGTGGCCGGATCAATATCGCCACCTGCTCGATCGGTACCGCGCAGCAGGCGCTCGATAGTGCCACCGCCTACATGCTTGAGCGCAAGCAGTTTGGCAAGCAATTGGCGCATTTCCAGGGACTGCAGTTCAAACTAGCCGATATGGCCACTGAGCTGGTTGCCGCCCGGCAGATGGTTCGGTTAGCCGCGTTCAAACTCGATAATGATGACGCCGATAAAACGACCTACTGCGCGATGGCAAAGCGTTTTGCCACCGATGTTGGCTATCAGGTTTGCGATGCTGCACTGCAGATCTATGGCGGTAACGGCTATATCAAGGAGTATCCGATGGAGCGGCATGTGCGCGATACCCGCGTACATCAGATTCTTGAAGGCACCAACGAAATTATGCGGGTGGTTGTCGCCCGTCGATTGCTGACCGAAGGTGCGGCTAGCATTCTTTAAAATAACAACATGATCACTGGCTTGAGCACAATAGTGCCAGCCGTTGAGTCAGATAAGGAGTATTAGATGAGCGATGCCATTTTAGTCGAAAAGCGCGGTCATACCGCGTTGATCACGATGAACAACCCGCCGGCCAATACCTGGACCGCCGACAGTCTGCAGGCGCTGCAAGCGACTGTCGAACAACTCAACGATGATAAGGATATTTACGCGCTGGTTATCACCGGACAGGGCGAAAAGTTTTTTTCCGCCGGTGCTGATCTGAAACTGTTCGCTGATGGCGATTTTGGGGTGGCACGTAACATGTCGCGTTACTTTGGCCAGGCGTTCGAGACCCTGAGCCAGTTTCGTGGTGTATCGATTGCAGCGATCAACGGTTTTGCCATGGGCGGTGGCTTGGAAGTCGCACTGGCCTGCGATATCCGGGTAGCTGAGGAGCAGGCGCAGATGGCGTTGCCTGAAGCTAAGGTTGGGTTACTACCGTGCGCCGGTGGCACCCAGAATCTGCTCAACCTGACCAGCATGGCCTGGGCCAAACGGTTGATCCTGTGTGGTGAGCGGATCAAGGCTGACAAGGCGCTTGAGATCGGTCTGATCGAAGAGCTGGTGCCGCAAGGTGAGGCGTTGAATAAGGCGCTGCAGCTGGCCGACAATGTCGCCCAACAAAGTCCATCGGCGGTGTCGGCTTGTAAAGAACTGATTCAGTTGGCGCACCAGAAGAACAACGCCGAAACGTTGCCGACTGAACGTGAGTTTTTTGTTGACCTGTTCCACACCGAGGATCAGAAAGAGGGCGTTAACGCTTTTCTTGAGAAGCGTCGTCCCGAGTGGAAAAACCGCTAACCATTTTGTCGTGAGGACCGCCATGAGCTGTCCCGCGAATGCAGCCTTGAGCTGCTAAGGAGTAACTATGAGTGCGGTTATTTTTACCGAACACGCTGCCGCTAACGGCAAGAAGATCGTCCAAGCAACGCTAAACTCCGAAAAGAGCCTCAATGCGCTGACTCTGGAGATGATCCGACTGTTGGCGCCGAAACTGACCGAGTGGCAGAACGACGCCAGCGTAGCCGCTGTGGTTCTCGACGGTGCGGGTAGTAAGGCGTTCTGCGCCGGAGGCGATATCGTCAACCTGTACAAGGGCATGGTCGGCGAAGGCGAACCGAATTTCTGCCAGACATTCTTTATCGAAGAGTACCGACTCGACCACGCTATCCATTGCTTCAACAAGCCGCTGATCGTCTGGGGTGGCGGGATCGTGATGGGTGGTGGCCTAGGCCTGATGGCCGGAGCCAACTACCGGGTCGTCACCGAGACCTCGCGCATCGCCATGCCTGAGGTCAGCATCGGCCTGTACCCTGATGTTGGTGGTAGTTGGTTTCTCAACCGGATGCCGGGCCGGATTGGCCTGTTCTTGGGCTTGACTGCCAGCGCCATGAACGCGGCTGACTGTCGCTACGCCGGTCTGGCCGATCGTTTTGTCAGCAATGACAAGCGGGTTCTGATGCTGGAGATGCTGCAGGGCGTGCAGTGGGGTGAAGGGCTGGAGGCGCTTCATCATGGCGTTAATACGGTGCTGCGCCAGCTCGAGCAGGATAGTATTGCGGCCATGCCTGAGTCGCAGTTGATCAACCATTTTGATCAGATCAACGCGATGATGGATCACTACGAGTTGAATGATATTGTTGCGGGCATTCTCGCGTTGGAAACCGACGATCGTTGGTTGCAGCGCGCACAGGGTGCGGTTAAGGGCGGTAGCCCGGCGGCGATGGCGATGATCTTCGCCCAGCTCAAACGTTCGCGTCACCTGTCGCTCAAACAGGTGTTTCAGGCCGAGCTGGATCTATCGGTTAACTGCTCCACTGCCGGTGAGTTTGCCGAAGGGGTGCGGGCGCTGTTGATCGATAAAGATGGTAAGCCTGATTGGAAGTTCAAGACTCTGGCCGAGGTCGATAGTGACTGGGTCGAGTCGTTGTTCGAGTCCCCCTGG
>JBFFKD010000328.1:0-3654 GCA_041555595.1 Motiliproteus sp. | reverse complement strand
CCTCCATTAACGGCCCCTCCATGAAAGAGCGCGTAAGTCAGATCAACATCAACGACAGCTGGCAAAAAAATCTCGCCTCACTGATCGACCACCATCGAATGCGCAGCTTTCCCTCTGCATTGGAGGATTTTCTCGGCACTCTGTGCGCTTTCGATTCGTTCCTGCTGGTGACCTACAAGAAATCGTTTCGCCCCATCATCCTCGGGCCAGACACCGACACCGCTCAGCAGAGCGAAACGCTGCGCAGCTATATCAACAATTACTTTGTGCTCGACCCATTGTTTAACGCCATTCAGAACGGCAATACGCCCGACGTTTCACGGTTGATCGACATCATGCCCGACTCGTTCGAGAGCACCGATTACTATCAGAACTGTTATCAGAATTTTGGCCTGGTCGACGAGATCAACCTGATCATCAATCTCGACAATGACGTCTACTGCGCCATCACCATCGGCCGCACCGCTACCCTCGGCGATATCACCCGCGCCGAACTGAAAACGCTGAACGAGTTCTATCCGCTGATCAATTCGCTGGTACGCCAGTTCTGGCTGGCGCAATCGTCAGAGTATGTGAAGTACGAACGCTCCGACGGACCGATGCAGCAGGCGCTGGAAACCTTCGCCAGTGGCGTACTGACCCAGCGTGAACGCGAGATCACCAGCCTGATCCTGCGCGGCCACTCCTCCAAAGCGATCGCCGATATGCTTAACATCAGCGTCGGCACCGTCAAGGTCCACCGTAAAAACATCCACTCCCGGCTCAACACCTCGACCCAATCAGAGATCTTTACCCTGTTTCTAACCCACCTTAATACCATGGGGTAGCAAGCTTACGACCAAGCCTAATAGAACGCTATTTAACGATCTATTAATGCCCCTGCCTGCAATTTATCCGGCCACAAAAAAACGCCAACGAATTACTCCATTGGCGTTGTGACGGGTACCGATTGGTCGCCTAGATGCTGATCCAGACCGACTTCAGATCGGTGTATTTTTCCAGCGCGTGGATCGATTTGTCGCGACCGTTACCCGACCCCTTAACGCCGCCAAACGGCATGGTGCTATCGCCACCACCCCAGGTGTTGACCCAAACCATACCGCTTTCGATCTTGGAGCTGACCCGGTGCGCACGTGACAGGTTGTCGGTCCAGATCGAGGCACCCAGGCCATAGACGCAATCGTTGGCCAACTCCAGCGCCTGCTCTTCAGTGTCGAACTCCTGCACCGCCAGGACCGGACCAAAGATCTCTTCGCGAACAAAGGTCATGTTGTTATTGGCATCGGTGATGATGGTCGGTCTGGCGAAATAGCCCTGCCCTTCGACATATTCAGGCAGACCTCCGACCAGCACCTTGCCACCTTCATCGATAGCCGACTGAATGTAACGCTCTACCGTTGCCAGCTGGGTACGATCGACCATCGGCCCCATGGTGGTGTTGGGATCGAGCGGATTACCCGGCTGGTAGTGCGCGGCAGCTTCAACCAGCTCGGCCAGGAACGCCTCCTTGATCGACTTCTGCAGATACAACCGTGATCCGGCGATACAGACCTCACCCTGATTGCAAAAGATCGCCGCTGCCGCAGTGGCCGCTGCCTTCTTGATATCGGCGTAATCGTCAAACACCACCACCGGCGACTTGCCACCGGCCTCGATCCAGACCCGCTTCATATTGGACTCGCCGGAATAGCCCATCAGCATACCGGCAACCCGGGTCGAGCCGGTGAATGCCAGCACGTTAACGTCGTTATGCAGCGCCAGTGCTTTACCGGCGGTGTGACCGTAACCCGGCACGACATTGAAAACGCCGTCAGGGATACCCGCTTCGGTCGCCAGCTCGGCCAGCCTCAGCACACTCAGCGAAGCCTTCTCGGACGGTTTCAGGATCACCGAGTTACCGGCCGACAGTGCAGGGGCCAACTTCCAGGTTGCCATCAGCAACGGATAGTTCCACGGCGTGATCGCCGCCACCACGCCAACCGGATGGTGGCTGATCAGCCCCAGGGTAGAGCTGGCAGTGGGAGCGATCTCCCCGTAGACTTTGTCGATCGTCTCGGCGGTCCAGCGCAGGCAGTCGATCACATCGGGGATATCGATATTGACCATCTCGGAGATTGACTTGCCCATATCCAGCGTATCGAGCAGTGCCAGTTCATCTTTGTGCTGCTCAACCAGATCGGCCAGCTTCAACATCACCCGCTTACGCTTGGCGGGCGCCGCTTGTGACCACTCGCCTGAACGGAACACTTTGCGCGCGCTGGCAACGGCCAGATCGATATCGGCACTATCACAGCTGGCAACATCGACCAGCTTCTGTTCGGTAGCCGGGTTGATCGAGGCGAAGGTTTCGCCACTCTCGGCAGGACGGAAGCCGGCATCGATATAGGCCTGTCCGTGCAGGGTCAGGGTGTCAGCGAGCGCGTTCCAGTCGGCGGTGGTTTTCATCAAACAATTCTCCTATTACGGCTCGCATGGCGATCATTCAATCGTATAGCAAGCGGCGGTAGCACGTGGCGTGCTAAAGGTTGCCACCTAGACGGCAACCCAAAGCGATACCCGACAGCCTATTGGCAGCCGGCACAATTGGATATACACCCGAAGGGGTATTTTACTATTTCAGATATGCTGCTGCATAAATTCGACAAAGGCACGACTGGCCTGGGAGAGGTAATGGCTACTTTTCCAGCCCAACCCCAGAGACAGCGGAATCGGAGGTTCGAATGGCAGCGCCACCAGCGCATCCTCCTGATCCAGGATCATCGACAACCCGGTACTGATGCCAACCTCGCTGATCACCAGCGACTT
The DNA here is from genome assembly GCA_041555595.1 of Motiliproteus sp. Taxonomy (GTDB): domain Bacteria; phylum Pseudomonadota; class Gammaproteobacteria; order Pseudomonadales; family Balneatricaceae; genus Motiliproteus. The sequence continues at coordinate 849 of JBFFKD010000328.1, read as the reverse complement.
GAGCAGTTCGACCAGATTGGTCTCAAACCGGATATCGAGGGTTAGCTGCTGCTGTTTAGAGTAGCGACTGACCGCTTCGCGAAGAAAATAGCCCTCACGAAACAGCACCAACGGTTCGCGACATAACGCCGCCAGCGTTATCGTCGATTGCTGCGCCAACGGATGACTACGCGGCAGGCAGGCCATCACCTGTTCTTCAAATAGCTCAACATGGCGCAGTTGTTCGTGAACGCTATCGGTACGGATCAATGCCAGATCGAGTTCACCGTCGAGCAACATCTGCTGCAGCGATGCGGTACCCGCTTCGATCAGGTTGATGCGCACTCCCGGATAGCGCTGTTTGAACGCTGCCAGCACCTGGGGCAGGTAGTACGAACTGATCATGCTGGATGCACCGAAATTGATCTGGCCGGATTCGACCCCTTTGAGCTCTTGCACCTCTCGCTCGGCTTCATGCACCGTTTCCAAGATCAAACCGGCGTGCTTGAGCAGCACCTGTCCATCGGCGGTCAAGCTCATCTGCCGCTCCGAACGGTTGATCAGCTTTAACCCCACCTCATCTTCAAGCTTCTTAATCGCCATGCTCAGCGCCGACTGGGCGATCCCCAACCTCGCCGCAGCCTGAGTGTAATTGCCCGTTTCAGACAGCTCGCAGAAGTAGCGCAACCGACGAAGATCCATACCCCTCCTTCAGTGATCGCTCGGGAGCGAAGTGCCCCTGCACCACACCAGCCAACCAATCGATTAATCACTTTTATAGATAGAACTTATAACTTCCATATATTGTACTTATTCAAGCGAGAGCGATACCTTATCGGAGAAATAATCAACAACCGCCGAGGCACGATG
>JBFFKD010000327.1:0-3674 GCA_041555595.1 Motiliproteus sp. | reverse complement strand
GCCGATCAGTGTGTTGATCTGACTGCTTAGACGGTTGTTCTTGATAAAAGAGGTGAAGCCGGGAGCCACAAGCCCCACCAGAATGGCGAGGACCGACAGTGTGATTAGCAGTTCAATCAGGGTGAAGCCTGAGTGTTTGCGCATGATGTAACCCGGTTTTATTATATTTTCCAACCTTACCTTAGGCGTTTTGGTCAGTATAAGCGTTGATCTGGCGCAGGGTTGGGGTGGCAGAGTGTTGAGCTAAGTCAATAAAACAGGTGTTTGAACTGCTTAGTTGCTCGGCCCCAAACTCAGGGATCAGACCGGTGTTGTCGCCGGACTGCCTGCTAATTCTAAGTACAACGCGCTCAATAGCAACCAGGGATCGTCTTGGCGCATCCCTTTGACCGCCTGATCGGCGATGGCACACTGCTGCAACATCGATTCTATCTGGTGGCTTCGCAGTCGACGCAATGATTGGCTGATCAGGTTTTTTCGTTTACCCCAGATCCGATGTTTTTTGTATTGAGCCTCGGAGATCGCGCCCGGCTGCTGACTCAACTCTAGCAGTTTACGCAGTTCCCAGGTCAGGCTACCGAGTATAGCTATCGCATCGGTTCCCTCGGCGCGTAACCCCTGCAGGATTCTCAAGCAACGTGTGGGTTTGGCTTCAAGCGCGGCATCAAGCAGCGCATAGACATCATATCGAGCGTGGTCGGCCACACCGCTGGTAATCGCTTCCTGGTCGAGGTTGCCGTCGCTGCTGAGAAGTTTGAGTTTTTCGATCTCTTGTGCGGCCGCCAGCAGATTTCCTTCGACCCGATCGGCCAGTTGCTGTGCCGCGTCGGCATCGATCGTTAGTCCAGCAGCGCGACAGCGCTGCTGGATCCAGCCAGGTAAGCGTTGCGGCTCTACCGGCCAATATTGTAATACCGCACCGGTCTTGTCGATCGCTTTGAACCAGCTGCTGCGTTGTGCGCTGGCATCGAGTTTGGGGCAGTAGATGATCAGCAGGTTGTCGGGCGAGGGGTCCTGTAGTAGCTGGGTCAGAATGGTGCTGCCCTTGGTGCCGGGCTTGCCATTGGCAATGTGTAGTTCGATCAATTGTTTGTCGCAGAACAGCGATAGGCTTTGGCTGCTCTCGAGTAAGCTTTCCCAGCTGAATCCGGCGTCGGCATGAAACACTTCGCGGTCGCTGAAGCCCGAGCTGCGAGCACTCTGGCGCAGTTGGTCGCCGCTCTCCTGGATCAGTAACGGTTCATCACCGGAGAGCAGGTAGACCGGCAGCAGCGGCTGCTTGAGATGGCTGGCGAGCTGTTCCGGCTTAAGCTTCATGGCGGGTCGCTGTAGTAACCGTTAATAATCAAGACTCGGCTAGAGTCTCGGCTAGTTTCAGATAGCGTCGTACCAGCTGGCCAGCCAGATTTTCACGCATCTCTTGCCGGAGTAGTAACTCTTCGGCGGTCGTGGCGTTGACGTTGTTCTCGTCGTAACCGTAGGTTCGCTCGGTGAATATCTGGGTCGGTTTAATCAGGGTTTCGCCTTTATCGTCGCGGACGGTATAGGTTAGCGTAGTGCGTAGCTCATACTCTTCGATCTTGGCGCGTGAATTAAGCGAGGCGGAGCGCCGATCGAGCTTTTCGTTCAATAGCTCGATTTGATAGGGCGCCTGTTCGGGGCTGTCGACCAGCTCGACGCCACTCGACTGTAGGTACTGCTCGACCGCTTGGTACAGGGCGCTGGTGTTGTTGCCCTTTAGGTGTAACACCTTGAGTTGATCTGGTATAGCGATGACACCACGCAGCTGAAAACCGCAGCCGCTGACCAGGGTCAGCAGCGCGATCATTGTCAGGACCGGGAATTGTCGACTGAATTGCCGGTTGAGCAGAGCTAGCATCGATTTGGCATCCTGTTCGCGGTTAGCCAACGACAATGTTGACCAGCTTACCCGGTACCACAATCACTTTGCGGATCGTTGCATCCTGAGTAAAGCGCTGGACGTTTTCGTCAGCTAGCGCTGCGTGCTGAATCAGATCACGGTCGGCATCGGCCGCGACCTGAATCTTGCTACGTAACTTACCGTTAACCTGTACCACGATCTCGATACTGCTACGAACTAGGGCGCTTTGATCGGCTTTAGGCCAGGCCGAGTCAAGCAGTTCACTATCGTGTCCTAGATCCTGCCACAGCTGATGAGCAACGTGCGGTACGATCGGAGACAGCAGTTGCACTGCAGTTTCTAGCGCTTCTTGAACCACGGCGCGGCCTTGCGGACTGGCGTCGATAAAGCGGCTGACAGTATTGCTCAACTCCATCACCGCTGCGATCACGGTATTAAACGTTTGCCGGCGCTCGATATCGTCGCTGACCTTGTTGATGGTCTCGTGGGTCTTGCGACGAACCTCACGCTGTTTCTCATTCAGGCTGGCGCTGTCGAGTGCTTCGACCTCGCCTCGGCTGACATGATCGAATACCAGCTTCCATAGTCGCTTAAGATAGCGGTGGGCACCTTCAACTCCGCTGTCTGACCACTCCAGTGATTGCTCGGGCGGTGCCGCGAACATCATGAATAGGCGGACGGTGTCGGCGCCGAAACGGTCGATCATTACCTGTGGGTCGATGCCGTTGTTCTTCGACTTGGACATCTTGGTGATACCGCCGAAGATCACTGGCTGACCATCGCTGATCAGCGTTGCATCGACTAGATTGCCTTTGTCGTCGCGCTTAACAGCGACCTCCTGCGGTGAGAACCAAGACTGGCCGCCGTTGTCATCTTCGCGGTAGTAGGTCTCAGCCAACACCATGCCCTGGGTCAGCAGCCGTTCGAACGGCTCGTCCGAGTTAACCAATCCCATGTCGCGCATCAGTTTGTGGAAGAAGCGTGAGTAGAGCAGGTGCAGGATGGCGTGTTCGATACCGCCGATGTACTGATCGACCGGTGCCCAGTAATCAGCAGCGCTGTCGAGCATGGCGCTATCGCAGCTGCGGCTGGCGTAACGGGCGTAGTACCAGGACGACTCCATAAAAGTATCGAAGGTGTCGGTCTCGCGGATCGCATCCTTGCCACAGTTGGGGCAGCTGGTTTGGTAGAACTCAGGCATCGATTTGATCGGCGAACCTGAGCCATCAAAATCGACATCGATCGGCAGAACCACCGGCAGGTCTTTCTCGGGTACCGGTACGGCGCCGCAGCTATCGCAGTTGATCACCGGGATCGGTGCGCCCCAATAGCGCTGACGTGAGACCCCCCAATCGCGCAGGCGGAAGTTAACTTGAACTTCGCCTTTGCCGGCCTCCTTAAGGTGGAACGCGATCGCCTTGAAGGCATCGGCAGAGGTCAGGCCGTCGAATTCCCCCGAATTGATCAGCTCGCCTTTGTCGGTAAAAGCCTGCTGGTCGATATTACATTCAACCGAGTCATCGTTCGGCTTGATCACCTGCTTGATCTCAAGGTCGTATTTTGTGGCGAACTCCCAGTCACGTTGATCGTGGGCTGGTACCGCCATCACGGCACCTGAGCCGTAATCCATCAGTACGAAGTTGGCGACGAATACTGGTACCGGTTTGCCGGAGATCGGGTGGTTGGCGCTGAAGCCGGTATCCATCCCTTTTTTCTCCATCGTTGCCATATCGGCTTCGGCCATCTTGATGTGGCTGCACTCTTCGATGAACGCAGCGAGTTCGGCATTGTT
>JBFFKD010000326.1:0-3714 GCA_041555595.1 Motiliproteus sp. | reverse complement strand
GGTATTCTAGCCAGCGCGCACAGCACAGGGGTTATTGCTGCAGAACAAACCTTTGTCACCATCGGTACGGGCGGCCAAACCGGTGTTTACTACGTTGTTGGTCAGTCGATCTGCCGCTTGGTTAACCGTGGTAGTGAAGAGCATGGTATGAAGTGTACAGCGCCGTCTACCGGTGGTTCTGTAGCAAACCTAAATGCGATTAAAGATGGCGGTCAGGACATGGGCGTGGCTCAGTCTGACTGGCAGTACCATGCATACAACGGTACCAGCAAGTTTGAAGAACAGGGTGCTAATACAGATCTGCGTGCAGTGTTCTCTGTTCACCCAGAGCCGTTCACTGTTGTTGCGCGTAGCGATTCGGGTATCGAGAGCTTTGACGACCTCAAAGATAAGCGCGTTAACATCGGTAACCCCGGTTCCGGTCAGCGCGGTACTTTAGAAGTGCTGATGGATGCCAAAGGCTGGACAATGGATGACTTTAAGCTTGCCTCTGAGCTGAAAGCCTCCGAACAGTCTCAAGCCCTTTGTGACAATAAGGTAGATGCGATCGTTTATACGGTGGGTCATCCGAACGGTTCGATCAAAGAAGCGACCACTTCATGTGATGCCAAGGTAATTCCAGTGGTGGGCGCAGAGGTCGATAAATTGATCTCTGAGAATTCTTTCTACGCGGCGGCGTCTATCCCTGGTGGGATGTACAACGGTACCGATGCGGACACCAACACCTTTGGTGTGGGCGCGACCTTCGTCTCCTCGACTAAAGCGAGTCCAGAAGTGATCTATCAGGTGGTTAAAGCCGTGTTTGATAATTTCGATCGTTTCAAACGTCTACACCCAGCGTTTGAAAATCTAGATCCGGCGTTGATGATCAAAAATAATCTATCTGCTCCCTTGCATGATGGCGCAGTGCGCTACTACACGGAACGTGGCTGGATGTAGACGCTTCATGATTATGCATAACTACGCTTAACCTTTGCGGGGGTGGTTTTAGACAAGACCACCCCCGTAAGTTTGTTGTTGCGTCGCAACGAGCTTGAGGGTGTATCGCTTTTTAGTAAACATCTGCTGTATTGGACCGGAGTGCTTTTATGACGGATTCGAAGTCGGAAAAAGAAACAAAACTCAGCGAAGCTGAACTTCAAGACCTTGTGGCGTCTACGGACAACGGTGCCCGTGATCCCAAAGGTATTCAAAGAACAGTTCTCCTTGGTACTGCACTCTGCTGGTCGCTTTTCCAGCTTTGGATCGCATCTCCTTTACCCTTTTACGACTGGCCGTTGATCGGTAGTTTTGGTGTTTTTAACGATACTGAAGCGAGATCGATTCACCTTGCCTTCTCCGTGTTTCTTGCTTTTCTGGCATACCCCGCCTTTAGTGGCTCGCCTAGAGAGCGTGTTCCGGCTGCCGACATTACGATGGCAGTGTTGGGCGCCTTCACCGCAGCCTACCTATTTATTTTTTATGCCCAGCTTTCTGATCGCCCCGGTGCGCCAATTACCCAAGATCTGATCGTTGGGGTGATTGGATGTATTTTGCTACTGGAAGCAACTCGTCGTGCGCTTGGTCCGCCTCTAGTTGTCGTCGCTACCGTTTTTCTGATCTATACGTTTGCCGGCCCCTACATGCCTGAGATTATTGCTCACAAAGGAGCAAATCTTAAGCAGGTCGTAAACCATCAGTGGATTACAACCGAAGGCGTATTCGGCATTGCGCTAGGCGTATCCACTAGTTTCGTGTTCCTCTTTGTGCTTTTTGGTGCCTTGCTCGATAAGGCTGGCGCAGGTAACTACTTTATTAAGGTCGCATTCTCCCTACTCGGACATTTGCGGGGTGGTCCCGCTAAGGCGGCTGTTGTCGCCTCGGCGATGACTGGATTGATCTCGGGATCATCGATTGCCAACGTCGTAACCACCGGTACCTTTACTATTCCGATGATGCGTCGGGTGGGTTTCAGCGCTGAAAAAGCGGGTGCGGTCGAAGTCGCATCGTCTGTTAATGGGCAGATTATGCCGCCTGTTATGGGTGCTGCTGCGTTCTTGATGGTCGAGTATGTCGGTATATCCTATGTAGAGGTTATTAAGCATGCGTTCTTGCCGGCGTTGATCTCTTACATAGCCTTGGTCTATATCGTTCATTTAGAAGCGCTAAAAATGAACATGCAGGGTTTGCCGCGTCGCAGTGCTGCTAAGCCTTGGATGCAGCGCCTCGCCGGTATACTGATCGGTTTCATTGCAACCGCCTTGTTATCAATGATTGTCTATTATGGCATTGGATGGATAAAGCCAGTCTTTGGCGACTACGCTAGCCCTGTTATCGCTGTTCTTTTGGGCGTTGTGTATGTGTTGTTGGTGCGTTATTCCGCGCAGTACCCTGATCTAGAGCTTGATGACCCTAACTCTGAAGCCGTTGAGTTACCGGAGGTTGGTCCTACCGTAAAGTCTGGTCTACATTTCGTTCTTCCAGTTGTGGTTCTGGTCTGGTGCTTGATGGTTGAACGTCTATCTCCTGGGCTATCTGCGTTTTGGGCATCGGTATTGATGATGTTTATTCTGGTTACTCAAAATGCGCTTTTTGCCTTTTTCCGTGGTGAAAGTCATTTAGGACAACAGTTCAAGCGAGGCTTTGATCAACTGATCGATGGTTTGATTGTCGGTGCAAGGAATATGATCGGTATCGGTATTGCTACGGCGACCGCTGGTATCATTGTCGGAGTAGTCTCTCAGACAGGTGTCGGTTCGGTTCTAGCCGATCTGGTAGAAGTGCTATCGATGGGCAACCTGTTACTGATGTTGATTCTGACCGCCGTGTTGAGCTTGATTCTTGGTATGGGCTTGCCGACAACTGCAAACTACATCGTTGTGTCTTCATTGCTTGCGCCGGTAATAGTTACCTTGGGTCAGGAATCCGGCTTGATTGTGCCGCTAATCGCAGTGCAGTTGTTTGTGTTCTATTTCGGTATTATGGCGGATGTGACACCACCCGTGGGTTTGGCATCTTTTGCAGCGGCGGCGGTGTCCGGCGGTGATCCGATACGAACTGGGTTTGTGGCGTTCTTCTATAGTTTGCGAACTGCGATCTTGCCGTTCCTGTTTATTTTTAATACCGATATGTTATTGATAGACGTGGACTTGGCGCATGGCATATTAATTTTTGTCGTCGCGACAACGGCAATCCTGTTATTTACTGCTGCGACCCAGGGGTTTTTCATAGCGCGTAACCGATTTTATGAAACGGCACTGCTAATTTTAGTCGCCTTCTCGTTGTTCCGACCCGGCTATTGGATGGATATGATTGCTCCACCCTATCAGGTTGTTGCATCGAACCAGTTGATCAGTGGCGAATTGGATATACCTAGTGGTGCTGAGCTACGTTTCCATATCGATGGTGAAGATGCCGTAGGTAACCCGCGTAGTTTTGTCTCTTTACTGACTTTGGGTGAGGGCGCTAATACCGAGGAACGGCTGATAGAGGCTGGTTTAGAGTTGCTCGAACTTAACGGCGAAGTTGTGGTGGATAATGTCGGTTTTGATAGTCCAGCAGACGCGGTTGGGCTAGCGTTCGATCAAGTAATCACTTCCGTTGAAGTGCCTCAGGATCAGCCTTATAAAGAACTGATTTTTATTCCTGCTCTGCTGTTACTTGTGCCTATAGTAGTTATGCAGCGTCGTCGTCGTGATCTAGATGCTGGATTGAAAGCTAAATCCGTAGGCGCGG
>JBFFKD010000325.1:0-3717 GCA_041555595.1 Motiliproteus sp. | reverse complement strand
GGCAGGGCGAACCTTTTATATTTTTGTGGGGCGAACCGGGCGCGGGTTGTACGCACTTACTACAGGCTGCTTGCCATAGTACGGGGCGCTATCAACGCTCGGCATTCTATCTACCGTTGGACCTGTTATTACAGCAGGGGCCTGAATTGCTAGACGGTTTGGATCAGCTGGATCTGGTCTGTATTGATCAGATCCAGCTGGTTCTAGGTGATCCGATCTGGGAGGAAGCGCTGTTTCATCTCTTCAACCGGATCCGTGATGCTGGCAATCATCTGCTGGTCGCCGCTGATGCTGCGCCAAGGCAGTTGCCAATCGGCTTGCCGGATCTGGCGTCACGGTTGAGCTGGGGGTTGGTGTTTCGGCTCAAGGCGCTCGACGACGACGGCAAGCTGGCCGCGTTGGTCGCCCGTGCTCATGATCGGGGTATCGAACTGAGTGATGACGTGACCCAGTTCATCCTGCACCGCAGTCCGCGCCAGACCGGTGAGTTGTTTGCATTGCTCGATCGGCTAGACCAGGCCTCGTTGTCGGAACAGCGTAAAGTGACTATCCCGTTCGTCAAACAGGTGTTGGGCTGGTAGTGAGTTATTGGACGGGTAGGGTATCCGTTAGCAGAGAATGTATTTTAAGAGGTCAACCATGGAACGCAGTAAACTCGATTTTTTCCGCCGTAGCGAAGCCGACCAACAGGCTTTTTTGACCCAGACGTGGTGCAATAAATGCCAACAGCCTGACTTGGGTATGACTGATCCGGTGGAGTATGCGCAGGGCAAAACCACCCTGATCGAAGGCAAGTGCGCCAAGTGCGGTGAGTTGGTGGTGACCGAGCTGACCGACGACAATTTCTAACCCGCAGGACTGATGACCAGCGGGGACTAACCGAATATATAAATCACTGACAACAGGATTTTTGTAATGGGCAGGGCTTATCAAAATCGTAAAGAATCAATGGCTAAAACATCTGACGCGAAAGCTAGGGTGTATAGCAAGTATGGCCGCGAAATCTATGTGTGTGCCAAGGCCGGTGGGGTCGAACCTGATGGCAATTTGGCGCTGCGGGGGTTGATCGAGCGGGCCAAGAAAGATCAGGTTCCGACCCATGTGATCGACAAAGCGATTGATAAAGCCAAAGGTGGCGGTGGCGAAGACTTTAAACCGGCCCGTTATGAGGGGTACGGCCCCGGCAGTTGTATGGTGATTATTGACTGCCTGACCGATAACCCTAATCGCACCTTTGGTGATGTCCGTCTGTGTTTTACCAAGACTAAGTGTAAGATCGGCACAGAGGGCAGTGTTAGCTACCTGTTCGATCACAGTACTATTCTGGCATTTAAAGGCCAGGAAGAAGAGGCTGTGTTAGAGGCGCTGATGATGGCCGATGTTGACGTTAGTGATATTGAAAACGAAGACGATCTGATCACCGTTTTTGCACCGCATACCGATTACTCCAAGGCTAAGCTGGCGTTGGCCGAGGCGTTTGGTGATATTGAATATGAGGTCGACGAGATCCAGTTCCTGCCACAAACCACCACTCCAATCGCCGAAGACGCGTTGCCGATGTTTGAGAAGTTTCTGGATATGCTCAACGACGTCGACGATGTGCAGAACGTTTATCATAACGCCGAGCTGTAATAATCTGGTTTCCCTGTTGTTGGCCGCTAGCGGCGTTCAGGCTAGGTAGATAAGAGAGTGATCTAATATGATGTGGCTCAAGAAATACTTTAAACCGATGATGTTTCTGTTTGTTGCGTTATCGTTTGCGGCAATCGTCATTATGAAGATTAAGAACCCGGATCTGGAAGGTGACAAACTGGCGCAAGTGAACCAGTTGCTCGATAGTGAGCAGCAGGTGATTAAATCGTATGTCTGGAATCCAGATAATCGCTTGTCGATCGGAGTAGTTAAGGATCAGGTCGAGCCGGTTGCATATGCGCGCGAGCTTTGCCTGAAGATCGCTAGATTGAATGCCTCGGGCGTCTCGATCTCGGTGATCGATGTGATCAAGCTGAAGAATAGCGGCGGTGACGAATGGGACGAGCTGGGTTTTGTGAAGTGTGAACACGTCCGTTAGGGCTGGTGATATAAATAGGGGCAGAATCACAACGTGATTCAGCCCCTAGGGTTTACCTATCTAATTAATCGACAAATCGCATCGAGAGATCGACCGACTGGCAATCCTTGGTCAGGGTTCCGATCGAAATATAATCCACACCCGTTTCGGCATAGCTCAGCAGGGTATCGCTAGTGATGCCTCCTGAGGCTTCCAGTTTGGTTTTGCCGGCTGTCTGTTGTTTGTTCTTAGCCACCGCCAGGCGCATTTCCGATAGCGAGAAGTTATCCAGCATGATGATGTCAGCGGCGGCATCGAGTGCTTGCTGAAATTCGTCCATCGTTTCAACTTCAACTTCGACCGGTTTGCCCGGTTCATTATGGCGCGCCTGGTCGATCGCTTGTTTAATTCCGCCGCAGGCGGCGATGTGATTCTCTTTGATCAGAAACGCATCGTACAGGCCGATCCGGTGATTGTAGCAACCACCGGCCGAAACGGCGTACTTCTGGGCATTACGCAGACCCGGTAGGGTCTTACGGGTGTCGAGCAGCTTTACCTCGGTGGTGCGAACCAGTTCGGCATAATCGTGGCTGCGGCTCGCGGTGCCGGACAGTGTCTGGAGGAAGTTCAGCGCGCAGCGTTCGGCAGTCAGTAGCGATCGGGCTGAGCCCTCGGCATGAAACAGCGGCTGGTTAGGATTGACCCGATTGCCGTCGGCGACATGCCAGTGCAGCACGACGCTCGGATCGACCTGACGGAATACTTCGTTGACCCAGTCGCGACCACAGACGGTGGCCCGGTCGCGGCTGATGATCTCGGCTTTGGCCTGCTGTTCTGCCGGAATCAGCGCGGCGGTAATATCGCCGCTGCCCACATCCTCTTCCAGAGCGCGGGTGACGGTGAGTGCCAGGTCGGTTTTGAGGTGCTCCGGTACAGACATGCTTTAATCTCGCCTAATGTTTAATCAAATGATGGATCAGCCAAAAAAGGCGGCATTTTAACAGATTAAACTCGGGGCGGCAGTGGGTATAATCGACCGATTCAACCGATCCGGTGTTACCAGTCTTTATGATCGCCCATGCCAAGGGGGCCGCTAAATCGTGCCAGAGCTTGATCAGATCGTTATTCAGCAGCACTGGCTGGCCCAAGCCAGTCGCTGTCCTTCGCCCAACCAAAACCCGCGACCGGCCAGTTGCCGGCCCGAGTTGTTGGTGATCCACAACATCAGTCTGCCGCCGGGGCAGTTTGGCGGCGGCCATGTGCAGCAACTGTTTACGAACTGTCTTGATCCCGCGGGGCACTCCTATTTTGCCGAGATCGCGGCGTTGCAGGTGTCGGCGCATCTGCTGATCGAGCGCGATGGAGCGCTGGTGCAGTTCGTGCCCTTCGATCAGCGCGCCTGGCATGCCGGAGTCTCCTGTTACCAGGGGCGTGATGCCTGTAACGATTATTCGATCGGGATCGAGCTGGAGGGGACCGACGATGTCGCTTATACCGAGATCCAGTATCAACAGTTGGCACTGGTGATCAGTACCTTGCTAAGCCACTATCCGGGCTTATCGAGTGAGCGGATTGTCGGTCACAGCGATATCGCACCGGGTCGTAAGAGTGACCCGGGCCAGGCATTCGATTGGGGCTACTTGCGGCAGTTGTTGGCGTCGATAGAG
>JBFFKD010000324.1:0-3724 GCA_041555595.1 Motiliproteus sp. | reverse complement strand
CGCTTCGAGCAGGTGATCGACTACATCAACGCCGGTGATTGCTATCAGATCAACCTGGCACAACGCTTTAGCAGTCGCTACCAAGGTGACCCTTGGCTGGCTTATCGGCAACTTCGACACCAAACTGGCACACCGTTCTCGGCTTATCTCGAGTTCGATGCCGGCTGCCTGCTAAGCCTATCACCCGAACGCTTCCTGCAAGTCTGCGATAGCCGGGTTGAAACACGACCAATCAAAGGCACCCGACCACGCCACAGCGACCCTGATCAGGATCAACAGCTTAAACAACAGCTTCAGAACAGCGCCAAGGATCGTGCCGAAAATCTAATGATCGTCGATCTCCTTCGCAACGACCTCGGGCGCAACTGCCGTACCGGCTCGGTCAAGGTACCCGAACTGTTCAAGATAGAGAGCTACGCCAACGTCCACCACATGGTGACCTCAATCACCGGCCAATTGACGCGGCCGATCGACGCGATAAAACTGCTACGCGACAGTTTCCCCGGAGGCTCAATCACCGGAGCTCCGAAGATACGGGCGATGCAGATCATCGAGGAACTGGAACCACATCGCCGCTCAGCCTATTGTGGCTCAATTGGCTATATCGGTTTCAACGGTCAGATGGATAGCAATATCTGTATTCGGACATTGGTGGCTGATCGCCTGGACCACCAAGGCGGTAATCTGCACTGCTGGGCTGGTGGAGGGATAGTGGCGGATTCTGATTGCGAGTCTGAGTACCAGGAAACGTTTGACAAGGTCAACAACCTGCTCGAGTGCTTGGAGCGGGAGTTTATGGCTGATAACTCATAGATCAATTTGATTCTGAATTAACCAGCCTGGTTTAACTGCTTACGTGCCCTCGGCGCTTACTAAAAATTCCAGCCAAAAAAAACCGGAGCACTTGGCTCCGGTTTTTTTATCGCCCTGTCAGGACAACTGCCGCAATCAACCCGCCTGCTCGATTCCAACGATAAACCAGTCAGCACCTTCAGCCGACAGATCACGGGTTAGATGCCAGATCTCGTTAAACTCGGTTGTTTCAGCCTCTGCACCTTCACGCATCCAGCCATTAAACAAGATACTGACCTGTGCCTGTCCGTCAGCTTCGGCAAAACCTACCAACTCAGGAACCACCGAAACCAGGTCATTATCCAGAACGCCTTCGCCCAACCCGGCGCGCTCCGCTTCCAGTGCATCAAACAACTCGGGCGAGCAGTAACTGCGGATCTCAACCAGATCGTTCTGACTCCACGCCTGCTGCAGTTGCGCAAAGTGGTTGCTGGAACCCTCCAGGAATGCGGTCTTATCAAACCAGGCTGGCAGCTCCAACTCAACAGCCTGGTCGCCCTGACCCCAAGCACCACCACTGGCAAACGGCTCGGTCGAACTGCGCGTCGCGGCAACCTCAGGCTCGGGATGACCAGCGTACTGTGGCTGACGCGTTCGCGGAGCTTTAGCACCAGCAAACAGTTTAAACAGCACAAAACCGATCACAGCGATGATCAGGATATCCATCATCTGGATCCCCTCGAAAGCACCACCCATAAACATGGCGCCAAGCAGACCGCCTGCCAGCAGACCGCCCAACATACCGCCCATGCCAGGACGCTTGGAGCCAGTAGCTGCCTTACCGGTGGTACTAGTCGGAGCCGCTTTTGGCGCGGTCTGACGGGTCGGGCTAACTTTCTTCGGGGTCGAGAACATCTTGCCGAAGCTGCCGCCGCCGCCAAATCGTTTGGCTTCAGCCATATCGGGCGTCAATGTTAGCCCCAGCATCAGCACACAACAAAAAACCATTAGGGTACGCATCATCGAAATCCTACTCCGTTTAAACCGTGAATGACCAACGCGTCACACGTGATCGTAATTCAATAAAAAACCATCGTAGCGAACCACAATGGCTTCGACACCCAGATACTGCTTAATAGCAGTGATCGGGCTATAGGCTCAGATCGCGTTGACTGGCCTTAATAAACTCTTTCTTGAGATCTTCAAAACTATGGACCGCAGGAAACTGCGGGAATTCCGCAATCACATTATCCGGGGCATGGAACAAGATACCGGCATCCGCTTCGGCCAGCATGGTGGTATCGTTGTAAGAATCACCCGCTGCAATAACACGGTAGTACATAGTCTGGAACGCAAGCACCGACTGCCGTTTAGGATTAGCCTGGCGCAATTTATAATCAACAATCCGGCCATTTTCGTCGGCGATCAAACGGTGGCAGAACAGCGTCGGAAAACCGAGCTGGCGCATTAACGGCTGGGAGAACTCATAAAAGGTATCCGACAGAATGACCACCTGAAAGCGCTCTCGCAACCAATCTACAAACTCAATCGCACCTTCGAGAGGCTTCAGCGTGGCGATCGTCTCTTGGATCTGCGGTAAAGTCAGACCATGCTCATCAAGAATCCGTAAACGCTGCTTCATCAGCACGTCATAATCGGGAATATCGCGAGTGGTCGCTTTAAGCTCTTCGATGCCGGTCGCTTCGGCAAACTCAATCCAGATTTCCGGAACCAACACCCCTTCAAGATCCAAACATGCAATTTCCACTCGCGACTCCTTTAAATGAACATCTAGATTGATTAACCGGCGAGGACTCTACCCTGCTTTGCCAGACCGCGCAATTCATCACACCTGCTACCCCGGACGATTAGCGCGGCAACCGCTTAAAGCTAATGATCGGGTAGTTCCAACCCTTCGAACAACTGATCCCGCTCGGCACGATTGGCGCATTGCGAGGCGGCATCGATCAAATCTCGGGTCAAATGCGGCGCGAAGCCTTGGATGAACTCATACATATAACCGCGCAGGAAGGTGCCACGTCGAAAGCCGATTTTGGTCGAGCTATATTCAAACAAGTGGCTGGCATCGAGTGACACCAGATCGGAATCCATCTTAGGATCGAATGCCATGCTGGCGATAATACCTACACCAAGTTTGAGCCGGACGTAAGTTTTGATCACATCCGAATCGACGGCAGTAAACACCACCTTGGGCTCTAGCCCCTGCCGCTTAAAGGCATCATCAAGCTTGGAGCGGCCGGTGAATCCGAACACATAGGTCACGATCGGGTAGTTGGCGATATCTTCTAACGTCAGCTTCGACAGCTGCGCCAGCGGATGATCTTTAGGCACGACCACCGATCGGTTCCAGCGATAACATGGCATCATCACCAGATTGCTGAAATGGCTCATCGCTTCGGTCGCGATGGCAAAATCGACAGTTCCATCTGCCGCCATCTCGGCAATTTGCATCGGTGTGCCCTGATGCATATGTAGCGAAACATCAGGGTATTTATTGATAAACCCGCTGATCACCTCGGGCAGCGCATAACGGGCCTGGGTATGAGTGGTCGCAACCGCCAGACTCCCCTTGCGCTCGTCACTGTATTCCTGGGCTATCTGCTTGATGGTCTCAGCTTTCTGTAGAATCTCATTAGCGATATCAAGGATCGACTGTCCCGCCTGAGTGACGCGAGTCAAGTGTTTACCACTTCGGGCAAAGACCTCAACTCCAAGCTCATCTTCTAATAACCGGATCTGCTTACTGATTCCCGGCTGTGAGGTAAACAGACTCTGCGCGGTGGCAGAAACATTAAGATCATGCTTGGCGACTTCGCAGATATAACGCAATTGCTGCAATTTCATGGACGACTCCGGCACGGATAGTTAGCACGAGCCAAGATACAGCGACCCTGCTTATAGATAGAAAAGG
>JBFFKD010000323.1:0-3728 GCA_041555595.1 Motiliproteus sp. | reverse complement strand
GCTGGGGACGATTGGCGAGGGCTACCAGCTGCAACGACGTACCGGAGTGATCATGTTTTTTGGCTTCACCTATCTCAACCAGCTACTGACAACCCGCCTGTTGAGCCATACCCCGCTGCTTAGGAGGAGTTACAACCGTTGGCTGCAAGGGCTGCAGATCGGTTGCCTAGCTATCTTATTAGTAGGCCTGACCAGCATCACTCTGTTGCTCGTCAACGCCGACTGGTACTACCGCACCGACAATGCCTTTGAATGGAGTTTCACCCTGCTACTGTGCGTCCACCTTCTGGCCACTGGAATGCTATGGAAAAAAACCGGAGTTCGGTGCCGGTTGGAGCTAAGCTGAGACGGCCCACCTGATTGCACCCCACAGGCAGACCAAGCTGCCGTTACCCAGCCACAATCACCTTACGCTGCTGGCCGGATTCACACAAAGTGAAGCGGTTCGATGCGGCTAGATCGCAGGAGCGACGGCAACGACGCCAATTAACCCAACCGATGTTCCGATCAGCGAAAACCCGATCAAACGATAATCGGTCTTTGCATTGTAGACTGAGGGTTTTGATTCATACTCAAGTAACAGCCTGACCAACACCAGCAACCTCGGGGACGCATAATGAACACCCTAAGCGCGCGACTTCAAGCGATTGACGGCCGCAACTACAAGGCCTATAAGGCGCTGCAGGGGCATTACGATTTCGACAACTTCAAACTCTGGATCGACCATGTACAGGGTGACCCCTTCGCTGATCCCTCCCGGATACGTCTCTGGGTACCGCCCGAAACCAACACCCTTCCCTCAGACAGCTATACCAACAAGACCCGTCGCCTCGCCTTAGAGGATTTTCTGTGCCGCACCCTGGCTCAGGCAATTGAGTTGCACGTAAAAGGAGATCGAGGCAGCGGTCATAGTGGCGAGATCCGTATCGCCCCGTGCGGCCAGCAAGTGCTGCTGCGCGATGCACTTGTGGTCGATAACGGTCGCATCGAAGCACGCCTGGGTCTGGCCCTGCCAGCAGCTGGACGCCGAATTTTGGCACGCGAAGCTGCCACCATGCTGTTTGAAGAGCTGCCTCGGCTAGTCGAGCATGGACTTCGCTACACGCACATGGACCATTCGGCGCTGCAACGCCAGCTTGATTGCGCCGAAGATCAGGCCTATCTGAGGCAGTGGCTCAAACACAGGCATCTACTGGCCTTTGTCGGCGACGGTTCGATCCTGCCCCGCCGAAGCGGCATCGATGACAGGCCGTTAACCGAGACGCCCGTACCTTGGGTGTCGCCGCCGGAGCTGGCAGTGGAGCCGGTATTGCCGCATGCCGGCAAGATCCGCGGCATGGCTATCCCCCGAGGGGTAACGCTGATCGTTGGCGGCGGATTCAACGGCAAATCCACCCTGTTACAGGCCTTGGAACGGGGTGTTTATGATCACATCATCGGCGATGGCAGGGAGTGGGTCATCACCGACGACAGCGCCGTTAAGATTCGCGCCGAAGATGGCCGAGGTATCAACCGGGTCGACATCAGCGCCTTTATAAACAACTTGCCGATGGGCAAGGATACCCAACGTTTCAGCACCGAAAACGCCAGTGGCAGCACATCGCAGGCGGCCAACATCATGGAGGCCCTGTGTAGTGGTGCCAACGCGCTGCTGATCGACGAAGATACCTCGGCCACCAACTTTATGATCCGTGATCGTCGTATGCAACGCTTGGTAGCGCCAGAGCAAGAGCCGATCACCCCGCTGATCGCCCGCATTCAAGCACTTCACCAGCAGCAAGGGGTCTCCACGGTACTGGTCACCGGCGGCTCCAGCGCCTATTTCGAGGTGGCTGATCAGGTCATCCTGATGGATCAATACCAACCCAAAGAGGTCAGCGCCCAGGTTCGTTCCTTAGTCATCGATGCTCCCGAATCTCAGCTGGCCGTTACCGACCCTCAAGTCCCAACACCCAGCCTAGCAACCCGCCTTACTGCTGCCAGATGCCTTGATCACGGACGATTGCGCCAGGGATTGTCAGCCAGACCGAAGATTCAAACCTTCGACTGCGATCAGCTTCGGCTGGGAAACTGGCGCATCGATCTGGCACGGGTCGAGCAACTGGTCGAGCCAGGTCAACTTCGCGCGATAGGTTGGTTGATAACCCAACTGGCTAACACTGACGAAAACGTCCACGAAACTACGTTGTTGGAAGCGATACGGGGTTTGCTAGGACAGTTACAAACACAAGGTTTGGACCGACTTTCACCCTATTACCCAGAACCGCACGGCGGTCTGGCACTACCCCGGTTTTACGAGCTGTTCGCCGCCCTCAACCGTCTACGCGAACTGCCGTTAAAGGCAGAGTAAAAGAGAACGCAGCTCGCGGATCAATGGCGGCAGTAACGAACAAGGGCATATTGACGGTGGACCTTGCAGCTAAATATATTCACAGGAGGATGGTACCTTGACAGACAGAGATCATCACTCGCCGCTGGACTTGCTGATTAAGTGGATACGAAGAGTATGGCGGCGTATCAAACAATTCTTCCGCCCCACTATTGTTAGTGCTAAAGGAGGCAAGCGTGCTCGAATAGTCTGCACCACAGCGGCAGGAACCAGACCTTTTGTGAGCCAGACTGGGTCCAGAAGTACTAGTTGCAGCAACTATAATTAGACCACTATCGAAGCTAGCCAGTCAGTAGATCGCATGTACCAGGGTATATTTTTTGATATCAGCGGAGTGCTCTATAGCGGCAGGGAGACGATCCCCGGCGCACAGGCGGCCATTAAGCGAGCGCAGGCCAGCGATCTAGAGCTGCGGTTTATTACCAACACCTCGCGCCGTAGCCGCCAACAACTGATTACGGATTTGAAAACACTTGGCTTCAACATTGACCCCCACCGCCTCTTCACCGCTCCCACGGCGGCTCATGCCTGGATAGAAAGCAACGGGCTTCGGCCTTTTTGTCTAGTTCACCGGGACCTAGTCAACGAATTTTCCGATCTGGATCAGGCCAACCCCAACGCGGTACTGATCGGCGATGCCGCCGAAGGGTTCTGTTACCGATCCCTGGACCGGGCGTTCCAGCTGTGCCAAAGCGGCGCCCCCTTGATCGGTATTGGCCGCAACCGCTTTCTGGCCATCTGGTCCAGTATTGTTCACCCTTTCTATCATGGTCATGTGAGTCCCGATAGCATTGGCATCAACAATCTGCTGCGCTTGAGCCAGCATTGAGATGTACTCGATCTTGAAGTCAACCTCCAGTAATTCGGGAGGAGGCTCAGGCAAGAATCCAGGGCGATCAGCCATGATCTGATAAGTGATATCCATGGCAGGATTGAGACCCTCAGAGATCTGTCTCTCAATAGTGGGCCCGAGCAGCTGGATCTTCTCTTCATGCTTCTCAGCGACCTCATAGGCTGTCTGCTGCTTGCCGGTAGAGGAGATCATCAAGAATAGATCGTTGTAATAGGTCCTCTCAATCTTGCGCTCAGTGTTATCCATCTTCTGGTCGAGCTCACCCAACCGGATCTGATGGTCATATAGGCTTTTGATCCCTTCGCCATCAACACCAAAGTTGGTCTTCCCAGGTCTCAGGTCAACCACACCCTTGTAAGATGAAGGAGCTGCTGTAGGAGGATCAACAGATTTATGCAGAGCTTTGATGTAGGTCTTCTCGTATTCCTGCAGGGCCTTGATCATCCCCATTGCATCATGGTCTGGACCGTTGCCGTAAGCAGAGTC
>JBFFKD010000322.1:0-3738 GCA_041555595.1 Motiliproteus sp. | reverse complement strand
GATCGCCGTTGCGGATCGCATCATCAAGCAGATCGCGCAGGGCGTTAAAGTCGTTGATATCCTGCTGCACAAAATACAGCCGCGATCGGTCGAGTTGGGCGATGTGGGCATCAAGCAATTCGGCTGATAGCTCGTCGTCGAGGTAGCGTTTTTTGTAGTGGCCAAAACGCAGCGTCTTTGCTAGTGCCTTAAGGGTATCGCTGTGCTCTGGTGCAGGGATCAGCTGGTGTCGTTGCGATGAGTCGCTAACCTTGGCCAGTGTGCAACCGCTGATGCTTAGCAGTAATGCCGCTAGCACGGGAATCAGGTTTTGCCGAAGTTGTTGAAGCATCATAAATCCACTTAGTTTGGAAAAATTGACAATACTGCGCCGCTATTGCCGATCGTATCCTGATATGACCGAAGAATGATATGGCGGGTTCCCGAGCGTCAGGATACCATCTGTATTCTTTTTGATGGAATTGAAATTACTGCGTTCGCATTGATTCGGAACCTAACATTATCAGTGGTTTGAAAAACGATGAACAACTTTTTCGTGATTACTGCCGTGGCTCGATGGCTGCGGCAGGGGTTTGGGTTGGGGCTTTTGACCAGTCTAGTACTACTCATTCAGGGCTGCGATAACGAGCTGTTAACCCGACTCGATACGCTGGAGGCCAAGGCCGCCGCTAACGCCCAGGCGGGGGCCGATTTCTTGGCGGCCAACAGTACGGTTGAGGGTGTGGTGACGACTGCCAGCGGCTTGCAATACAAGGTGTTACAAGCCGGTCATGGTGATTCTCCGGTGCTGGGGGATCGGGTGCAGGTGCATTATCGGGGTGCGCTGATCGACGGCAGCGAGTTTGATAATTCTATCGCTCGTGGTGAGCCGGGACGGTTTCCGGTGGCTGGGTTGATCAAAGGCTGGCAAGAAGCGTTATTACTGATGCGCGAGGGCGACCGCTGGCAGCTGTATGTCCCGGCTGAGCTGGCTTACGGTAAGCGTAGCCCCTCAACCGATATACCACCGAGTTCGACCCTGTTGTTCGAGATGGAACTGCTGGCGATCGAGCCTGTCGTAATCGAGTCGCCTGCCCCAACGAAGGAGCCGCAGTGATGCCGCAATCGAACGTTAATCAACCGCATTTTAACCGGTCGTTGCTGGATTACCTGCAGCGCTCGCCAACCCCGTTTCACGCCACGCGTGAGCTGGCCGATCGACTGTCGCAGGCTGGCTTCGAAACCTTAAATGAGAGCCAGTCCTGGCAGCTTCAGGCTGGGGGACGTTACCTGGTTACCCGCAACGACTCGTCGATCATCGCCTTTGTGCTTCCCCGAAGTGGTTCGTTAGCCACCACCGGGCTACGAATGGTGGGTGCGCATACCGATAGCCCTTGCCTGAAAGTCAAGCCCAATCCCGAGCGGGTAGAGCAAGGCTACTTCCAGCTTGGGGTCGAGGTATACGGCGGCGCGCTGCTTAATCCGTGGTTTGACCGTGACCTGTCGCTGGCTGGTCGGGTCAGCTATCTCGATTCGAATGGTCTGCTGCAGCATACGCTGATCGATTTTGTCGATCCGGTGGCGGTGGTGCCGAGCCTTGCCATCCATCTGGATCGAGAAGCCAACCAGAAGCGCGAGATTAACCCGCAGACGATGTTGCCGCTGTTGCTGTCAATCGCCGATCCTGAATCACAACAGCAGCCGGATCTTCGCCAGCTACTACTCGACCGAATTCAGTCGCAACAGCACGATGCGATGGAGGTGCTCGATTACGAGTTGTTCTGCTACGACACCCAGCCCCCGGCGATGATCGGTCTGCAGCAACAGTTTATCGCCGCTGCGCGATTGGATAATTTGCTCAGTTGTTACGTTGGCCTGCAGGGGCTTTTGCACGCGTTGCAAAGCGATGATTGCGATCAGGGCATGGTGCTGATCTGTAACGATCATGAAGAGGTTGGTAGCCAGTCTGCTGCCGGTGCTGACGGCCCGTTCCTGGAGCAGGTGTTGGAGCGGATTGCGCCACAGGTCGAAGAGCGCCAGCGGATGCTGGCGCAGTCGGTGATGATCTCGGCTGACAATGCTCATGGCATCCACCCTAACTTCGCCGACAAACACGATGCTAACCACGGTCCGATGCTCAACGCGGGGCCGGTGATAAAGATCAACGCAAACCAGCGTTACGCCACCAACTCGGTGACCAGTGCCCTGTTCCGGCAGCTGGCCAAAGCCGAAGAGGTACCGGTACAAGCCTTTACAGTGCGCTCGGATATGGGCTGCGGTAGTACCATTGGGCCGTTAACCGCAGCCAAAATTGGCGTGCCAACACTCGATATTGGTGTGCCGACGTTTGGCATGCATTCGATCAGGGAGTTGGCGGGTAGCGAGGATGCGTTCAGTTTAATGAAGGTGCTTAGGCGGTTCTATCGGGGCT
Source organism: Motiliproteus sp. (assembly GCA_041555595.1). Classification (GTDB taxonomy): domain Bacteria; phylum Pseudomonadota; class Gammaproteobacteria; order Pseudomonadales; family Balneatricaceae; genus Motiliproteus. The sequence continues at coordinate 1,328 of JBFFKD010000322.1, read as the reverse complement.
GATCGGATTTGGAAGGCGAGCCCCGTTCGGTTTTGGCGCGATGTTTGGCCAGAGTTGGATGCGCTGTTTTAGTCACATCGGGTGTCGCAGTTAGGGGCCGATCAGTCTTAACCGGTTAACTTAACCTCTTCAGTTGCTCTCGGTCGGCGGCCGATCGCCGATAGTGACCTTCAGTGTTAACTTCTCGCCGTTGCGCAGTAGACCCATCTCCATCACCGTGCCGGGCTTGGTGGCGGCGATCTGGCCCATCGCGCTTCGACCGCTGGTGATCGGTTTGGCGTCGATGCTGAACAGGATATCGCCGGGTTGCAGTCCCGCCTGATGGGCTGGGCTGTCGCGGAAGATGCCTGCGATGATTAGCCCCCAGGCGTCTTCGGTACCGAACGATTCGGCTAGCGCTGGGGTCATCTCTTGAATTTCAATCCCGAGCCAGCCGCGAACCACTCGACCCTCTTCAGTGATGCCTTGCAGTACGCTGGTGACTAAATCTGACGGGATGGCGAAGCCGATCCCTTGTGAGCCGCCTGAGCGAGAGAAGATCGCGGTATTGATGCCGATCATCTGGCCATGGGCATTGATCAGTGCGCCACCGGAGTTACCGGGGTTGATCGCTGCGTCGGTCTGGATGAAGTTTTCGTAAGTGTTGATGCCAAGCTGGTTGCGACCGGTGGCACTGATGATACCCATCGTGACGGTCTGACCGACGCCGTATGGGTTGCCGATCGCCAATACCACATCGCCAATTCGGATCGATTCTGATGACACCAGCTGGATCGCGGATAAGCCGCTTAACTCGACCTTGAGGATCGCCAGATCAGTTTCCGGATCGGTGCCGATCACAGTGGCTTTGGCTTCACGACCGTCGCGTAGTGCGATAAGGATGCTGTTGGCGCCGGCGACCACGTGGTTGTTGGTGATGATGTAGCCGTCTTTACTGATGATCACCCCTGATCCCAAGCTGGAAAGTTCTCGCTCTTGTTGCGGTGACGGGGTGGGCTCTCGGTCGTAGTAATCGCCGATTTTCGGATCAGAGCTTGGTTCGATCAGCTTGCGGGTGTAGATGTTGACAACCGCCGGTGCTGCCTGACTGACAGCGTCGGCGTATGAAACCGGGCCGTTGCCGAAAGCGGAGCTGTTGAGGTGAGGCTGGTCGACCTTGTTGATCGCTACCGGAGTCAGGCTGGGGCTGATACCCTGAGGAAATAGGGTCAGCATGATAACGGCGACCAGGATGCCGGCGATGATTGGCCACAGTAAAAAAGAGGTCAGTTTGCTCATGGCGCTTAGGGTCTCCGGTGAGCGGCCATTATACGGATACAGCGTTTTTT
>JBFFKD010000321.1:0-3739 GCA_041555595.1 Motiliproteus sp. | reverse complement strand
CCTGGTTACGTTGGCTGAGTTGATTCAGTTCGTGTTGCAGTTGTGACTTTGGGTTGACCTTACGCGTGTTGGGCAGGGTGGTATCGAACAGTGCGCCAATCTGTTGATTAAGTTGTTGCTTGTGTTGTTGCAGTTGCTGGTTTTGCCATATAAGGCTGATCAGCTGCAGGGCGATGACTAGTGCCAGCAGAATGGCGGGCAGTTTCCATGCCTGTAGTAGCTGCTTGACTGGATCTTTGAGCTTGTAACCTCCCTGTAACAGATTGATTGCCTGCTCTGGTTGGAAGTAACGCGCCAGATCGGCAAGTCCGGTTTCTGGATTCGATGGCAGTTGCAGCGCACAGCCTAACTGTTGCTCGGCCAGCTGGATCCAATGTTCCGAACCGTTTGAGGGGATTGAGAAGTTGTTGCCGTCTGCCGGACTGATCAACAGCTGCTGCTGCAGCTCGACTACGGTCGGTTGCTCGGTTGTGGAACGAATGGTCTGTGCGTCGGCCAGCAGTGACTGCACTGGTAGTCCTGCCTCCAGTAGCCACTGCTGCCAACGATCCATCATCAACCGATCAACCACGGCGACGGGGTAGCGGCCAGGCTCGACAGCTCTGCCGGTGGCAAAGTGCAGTTGCTCGATCTCCTGACACAGTTGCTCCTCGAGCTGATACGGGATCGCGTCACGGGCCGCACGGCTGTTATTGGGCAGTTGGGCTTCGGTGGTCAGTACCGCCTGATTGGGCACCAGTGCGTGACAGGGTAGTTTGATCGCCAGGCCAGTCAGCTGATGCAGTTGCGAACTGTCGGCCAGTTGTCCCTGATCAATGACCTTCTGTTCAGAGCTATCCCATTGCAACCAGGGAATCGGCTGGTCGGCAGCACTGCCTAATCTGATCAGCAGGAGCTCACTCATTGGGGCCTCCGTAGCGGCGTTGGTAGCTATTAAATTTGTTGTCTGGGGTTTTGCTGAACCGACTGAACAGGATCAGTCTGGCATCGTAATAGCTGACCTCGATCCTGGCCAGAAAAAAGCTCGAATCGACCGCCAGTTGTGATTTTAGTTCGGCGTCGATAGCCGGGGCGTCAGGCAGGTCGAGCCCCAGTTGGCTCCAGAACTCATCGATATCTTTGAAACCGTCATCAGGGCGGGTTTCGACAAGGGTTTGCAGCGTTGAACTATCGATCTTGTTTTCGAACAGGGCAGTTAATAATGGTAATTGTTCCATCGTCAACGTATTCAAGTTGATGACCATCGTGTTGCTCGGCAGCGGACACAGGAAGGGGCGCAGTTTATCGAGTAGCTCCAGCAGCGCGCTATCGCCGGTTTCTGGGCTGATGTTAAAACCATCGATCAGGTTCAATTCACTGGCATCGGCTAGCGCTGCATTGGCAGGCAGGTAGGCAGGATCGAGGGCGGTATAGTGCAGATCTTCGGAGCCATTAAAGCCGGTTGGGATGGTGTCGCTATCGAGCCAGTCCCGCAGTGGTTCTGTTAAGCGCTGCACCTCAGTTGGGGTTGCATCGAGTTGTAGCAGCAGTTGCTGAAACTGACGTTCGATCGTGGTTGCTGTTTCCGAGCCGCTGGTCGAGGTGGTCAACGTTGTCATGCTGTTGGGGTTAAAGCAGGTTTGTTGATCGGTCAGCTGAACTGAGATACCACCACCGTCGATTGGGAAGGTCATCAATGGATTCGCCCACTCCTGCCCTAGGTGTAGGTAATTATCTTGATGCATTGCCAGTTCAAGCAGTCCTTTTGCTAGCCGTTCTCCGCCCAGAGCGTACCAATACGCCTGCTGGTACTGCTGCCGGTTCTGGGCTTTTTGGATATCAAATTGAATCTGGCTACTGGTCTGGGTCGCGATCACCGCGATCACCGCGACCACCAGCAGCACCATAATCAGCGCGACCCCCTGTTGCCGAGGGCGGTGTTGTCGAAAGCGCTGTCTAGGCTGCTTGCGGGTTGGCCGGGCGCTCATCAAGGCTGCTCCGGAAGCAGGATCAATTGGCGGATCGGCTGGTACCGTTCGGTCTCAAGCTTAACTTCGATGGCGGCAGGTAGTGTGGTGATAAATGTTGAGCCCTCTGAAGGAGTCAGCTCGAGTGGCGGCCATTGATCATGCCAGCTATCACCGTGAAAAAAGCGCAGCCGAAGCTCGGTCAGACTGTCCAGTAAAACTGTGCTATGCCAAGCGGTATCGACGCTAGGATCGAGCAGCGGTGTTGTTTGGCGCAGTAGCTGCCCCTCTTCGAGTCGATAGCGTACCTGCTCCAGCCGGGTTGAGCCGGTTGATGTGCCAAGCATCCTGCGACCGGATTTAACCAGTTGTAACAGCAGCCCCTGGTGGCTGCTGTCCGCTTGTGGGTAGGCGATAAAGGCGTTGCTGACTGGGTTTCCCAGTGAATCGCGACCCTGTCGCGCCAGTGTTTGTTCCAGGTCGCGGCGCAGCAACAACTGACTGCGCTGCAGCCGGTCCAGTGCTTGTTGGTGACTATCGAGGGTTTCTTGCGCCCGCATCGCGCTGCTCAATGCCAACGCCGATGCCAACCCCAGTAGCGCCAGCAGCGCCAGTGCGATCAGTGCTTCGATCAGGGTGAAGCCGACTTGTTGGCTGCAATGCTGTCCAGAGCGCTTGATTGCAACCACTATTCTGGTCCCACAAAGGCATGCAGCTCGACTAAGTCTGGCTGGTCTTCCAGTCCAGCGCTGAGGCTGACTTTGCGGATGAATTTGTTATCGGTGGCTTCGACCTTGCGAGTCACCTCAAACTCACGACCGCCTTGACTGCTCTGTTGTTGATGGCTGCCCAGTGGCGGCCAGCTCTTTTGCAGGTGTAACTCGATTAACGCGTTGTTGGCAGCCAATTGGGCAAAATAGCGCAGCTCAAGTTGAGCTGTATGACGGCTATTCTCGCCGATGATTTTAAACATGCCACCGGCGGCGATAGCGAAGATGAAAGTGGCTGCCAGCAGCTCTAGCAATGACATACCGGTTTGGTTGGAACGCAAGCGCCTCATAGTTCCGGTCCCAGCGAACTGATCCGTGTATCGCCCATCAAATCGCCTTGCAGCCGGAGGCCGCTGGCTTGCTCCGTGGTGGTCAATTGCAGTTCGAAGTCACTCATCTGGCCATCGCTCAGGAAGATAATCTGCGGGCCTCGGCTTTGGGTTAGATCAACCGCTTCGCCGTGAACACTCAACTCCAGTTGGAGTGATGAGGTGATAGGCATTGGTTTCAACTTGGAATTGCGGTCAACAGCGTGCCATTGGTTGGCAGCCAGTTGGTAGAACGCGTACTGGTTAACACTGAACTGTAGGGCTAGGTCTTGATTCTGAAATACTGCCTGCTGCTGCGCTAAATGAATTTGCGCCTGCAGCCGAGCTGCCAGCTGTTTGAGCTGTTTATCCGGTTGATCGGGAATCGCCAGCTGCACAGTGCTAACCAGCAGGCCCAGCACCAGTACCACCAGCATCAGCTCCAGTAGGGTGAAGCCCTGTTGCTCAGAGCGGCACGGGGGCGTCAAATTCACTCCCAGTTGCCGATATCCGCAGCCAGCCCTTCGCCACCGAGTTCGCCGTCGGCCCCCAATGAATATACATCGATGGTGCCATGATCGCCCGGCTGCAGGTACTGGTATTCAGTGCCCCAGGGATCGGCCGGCAATCGCTTGATATAGCCTTCGCTGCTATAGCGTTTAGGGGCCGGACCGCTACTGGGTTTGTTGACCAGTGCATCGAGTCCCTGATCGGT
>JBFFKD010000320.1:0-3761 GCA_041555595.1 Motiliproteus sp. | reverse complement strand
GGTAACCTCCGAGCCGGCCATGCATTGCAGTTCGAGGGTGATGTGCTCCCAAATATGGGCGATCCAGGTTCCCTCATCCTCTTTCAAGCGGCGGATAAATCCCCCCGCCTCGCCATAGGAGCAGCCATGCTCCTGCAGTCCCGGCAGCGCGCTAACCAAGCCCTGAATAAAGTCGGCACCCAGTTTGACCGAGGGGTATTGCTCCAGAATCCCGATGTCGACAACATGGCGAATGACAGGAAAGTGCGCATAGACATTGGGGCCAACGTATACATTTGAGGAGATGATCTTCATCACAATTTCCTAATAAGAGGCCAGCCCCGGCTATCGCCGGAGGGATTTCTGGCAGACAAAAACCATGACCCTGAGGAGCGGGTCGATTCCAGGAGAGTATCCAACATCCTACCAACTAGATCACAAATCTGACTGAAGTGCTCAAGAATTAGTGCGGTTATTTACTTGCGATCTTTACGACTGTGCCAGATCGGCGCCTACCGCGCGCTAGACACCGGTTCGCTGGCCGGCACAGCGTGTGTGCTGGAAAGGCGACAACGGTCAGGCGGGGGTTGCTTCGCGAGTGGTCAGGCAATACTTCGCGCCACGGCTGAGCATGTGCAGTTTCAGGCCGATCAGGGTAATCGATTCGTTGGTACCGGCCTCTGCCATCGAACTGTGTTGCAGTTCTGACGGGTCTACCACGGTCACTGTGCCGCTGCCCACCACCTCCAGTACGCCATCGGGGCCGATAAAGGCCGCGGTGTCTTCACAGATGCCTAACCCCGAGGCGAAGGGGTTGTAGGATACCGCCGATAGCAGACGACCCAGGCGATTGCGCTGGCTAAAATGCTGATCGAGAATCATCTTATTGATCAGCCCGAGCCCCGGCGCAAACGTTACCCCCTGTTCATTGGGCAAGGCTCCAGATGGGCCTCCGGCGATCATATGCTCGGGCATGATCGCCGCCCCCGCTGAGGTGCCTGCCACATGGGTGCCGGAGGCGTTCAATTTGCGAATGCTCTGGGCCACCGGGGTGCCGCCCAGAATGGTGGACAGGCGTAACTGGTTGCCGCCGGTGATAAAGATCCCGGTCGCGTTCTCCAGCGTCTCGACATACTCTTCGCGCTGAGCGTCTTCGCGACTGGAGATCGGCAGGGAGACTGCGCTCTCGGCACCCAGCTCGGCAAATACCGCCTCGTAATTGGGGCCGGTCTCCTCTAACCGTGACGCGGTGGGAATGATGGCGATGCGTGCGCTGTCACCGCCGCATAGCTCGACGAAACGCTGCAGCACTACCGGATCATTGATCCGCTCTTCGCCACCGCCGATCGGGATCACAAAGCCCCGTTGTTCGCCATCACTGCTTTTTGCTGGACACATAACCACCTCTATTCAAAAGTTCCACATTTTAGTAACGCGCCATTGCGCTTATGCCAGCATCCCTTGACCATTACGTCCGTTATCTGATGGTGTTCGTTCAGTACCACCAGATCCGCATCATACCCTGTTGCGATCGCCCCTTTGGCCTTTAGTCGCAACAGTTTGGCCACATTGCGAGTCAGCATCGGCAGTACGCTCTCCATCGACAGGCCTGCTTGCAAGCAGGCCTGCAGGGTTTCCAGCAGTGTGCTGGCACGCCCGAAATCCATATGCATAAGATCACCCTGGCTATCAAAACAGGGCAGGCAGCCGCCACCGTCTGAGCTTAGGGTGATGCGATCAAGCGCCAATCCACGCTCGAACGCCAGCGCAATCGCCTCAGCGGCCTCCAGCCCTGGCTGGGCGGTACCACGGGGAAAGGCGGTAATGTCGATATAGCTACCACGGTCGAGCAGTTGGCAGCTGTCGTCAAACAGCGCCCGGTTGCGATTCACATGGGTGGGGTTGAATACCCGGGCCGGGAGCTCGGTCTCGTCAATGGCGCGCTCGATCAGCTCCAGGCGACGCTCACCGTCACCTAGGTGAAAGTGGATAACGCCGGCTTTTCCTGTGATGAGGCCTCCCACATGAGCTTCGCTGGCAAGGCGAATCACCTCTTCAAAGGTGGGCTGGCTGGATCGGTGGTCACTGATGGCAAATTCACCGATACCGATCACCGGTTCCAGATAGACAATATCGGTTTTGGCGCTGCCGGTCAGGGTGGTCAACGGATAGTGGTAACCTCCGGTCCAGCAGTATGCCGACATCCCTTCTTCGCGCAGGCCGTATACCCGTGCCAGCAAATTTTCGGTGCTGCGGGTGGTGTCATCGGTCCCCAACAAACCCACCACCGTGGTCACCCCAACGCCGGTAAACTGGGATAGCGGCACCGGAGGAACTTGGGTGCTGAACCCTGCTTCCCCTCCGCCCCCCGTAATGTGGGCATGGCTATCGATAAAACCGGGAACGACCGTCGCCCCGGCCAGGTCGATCACCTCGACATTCCAGCCGGCAGGCAGTCTCTGCTCACCGTTGGTACGGTCGAGCACGGCGGCAATTTTTCCGCCCGCCACCAGCAGGTCTTTCACACCCTGTGCTTGCGGCGCATAAAGATTGGCGTTTTTTAACAGAGAGATCATATATGGGTCACTTGTAAACTGGGGTTCACACCGCGTCATCTGCGCTGAGGGGGGAGTTTGGGGAGCATACCCTGCTTTTTTCGCAACAAGCAATCAGTGATGTGCCACCGCGTTGCTGCGGACCAAAACAGGTCGTCGCCTTATCTCAGGGTGAATAAAGTCTTGGCTGCAGGCACACGCACAATGGCTGAAGCGCTACTCAAGGAGTGGGGGATTACCCAGTACCGATAGGGCGTGCCATTGGTTTCACGATCAGCAGGCCGTGGGATCCTTGACTGGGGTGCGGTTCGGTTCCGCCTGTGGGGTATAGATAATGGCCTGCGCGGCAGGTAAGGCTGGACTGAAGGCAAAGCCCTGGATTAGAACCGAGCGTATTTTAGTCAGATAGGCTAACTGCTCTGCGGTCTCTACTCCCTCCGCGATCACCTTGAGATTGAGCGCCTCAGCCATGGTCAGGATCGCCGAGAGGATAGCCGAGTTATTGTCATTGGTGAGAGTCTGAATCAGGCTGCCATCAATTTTCAACATATCGATGTGGGAATGGTGCAGAGAGGTGAGAGAGGAGTAGCCGGTACCAAAGTCATCCAGCGCAACTTTCATCCCCGCACTGTGTAGCTGTTGAATCGTTTCCATCACCTGTTTATCAGCACCGATGAGGACCGATTCTTTGATTTCGATAGCCAATGAGGAGGCCGGAATCTGATGGCGATGCAACATCTCGATCAGATCGAGCGCGAAGCCTGGCAACGCGAGATTACGCGCCGACAGATTGACCGCAACACAGGCTTGGGTGTGTCCCTGTTGCCGCCATTTGAATAGTTGCTGGCAAACCTCCTCTAATACCCATTGAGTGAGTGGAATAATCAGTCCATTGTCTTCTGCGATGGGGATAAATTCATCAGGATCCACCGCGCCTAACTCTTTATTATTCCAGCGGATCAGCGCCTCGAAGCCCTCGACCTTAAGGCTGCGGCTATTAATGACCGGCTGATAATGGAGTTGAAAGGCTGATTCAGCGACCGCCTGTCGTAGCTGCTGCTCAATCTGAGAGCGCAGCAGCGTGGCGGCACCGATACTGTCGGAATAGAACCGGTAGGTATTCTTGCCATCATGTTTGGCTTGGTACATCGCCTGATCGGCGTGCTGAATCAAATCGGTCGCTTCGGTGGCGTCAGTCGGCCACAACGCGATGCCGATGCTAGCCCC
>JBFFKD010000319.1:0-3762 GCA_041555595.1 Motiliproteus sp. | reverse complement strand
GCCATCAACCGATACCCCTGCGCATTAGGATGTATCGCATCACTCTTTAACCGGTTGTCACCTAAAATATCTTCTAGTACGGCTACCGGTTCAGGCAACCGATACTGCTCAGCCAACTCGGCATAAACAGACTCCACCGACAACAACAGACTGGGCCTCGGTACCCCAATCAACAGCACCTGCACGCCGCGCGGTTGCGCAAGTTCGATCATCTGCTGCAGGTTGGATCGCAGCTGTGCCAAGCCCAGCTTGCGTATCAGATCGTTGCCGCCATGGCACAGAATCAACAACTGTGGCTGATGCTGATCGAGCAGATCGGGGAGTCGTTTCAGACCATCAGCGCTGATCTCTCCAGGGATACCTGCGTTGATCACCCTAAGCCCGGTTAGTTGCTGCAGCTGCGTCGGATAGCTTTGCTCAGGGCGGGTGCCTGTGCCGTAGGTTAGGCTGTCGCCAAAGCTGACAATGGACGCGTCTGCGCTCAGCGATGTCAGTTGCGGTGATGAATCGCAGCCGACCAGCGTTAATAGCAACACCATGAACAGCGTTGCTGTCCGCAACAACGGGTGGATAAGCATCAGTAGTTATGATCCAGCCGTAGCGGCTCGGCCTGGATTGCGCTACGCAGCTCGGTCAGTTCCATCAAGTGTTCCATCCAATAGGATTCGGTATTGAACCAGGGGAAGTGCAGTGGGAACGTCGGGTCTTGCCAGCGGCGTGCCAACCAGGCGCTGTAGTGCATGATGCGTAGTGCTCGCAATGGCTCGATCAACGACAGCTCGCGCCGGTCGAACGGCTTAAACTCTTCATAGCCCTCAATGATCTCGGCCATCTGTAACCGTTGCTGGTTGTGATCACCCGAGATCAGCATCCACAGGTCTTGTACTGCCGGACCCATTCGGCAGTCGTCGAAATCGACAAAATGGGGGGCATCGTCACGCCATAGGATGTTACCGGGGTGGCAGTCACCATGAAGACGGATACGGTTCAGATCGGGAAAAGAGGCGAAGCGTTGTTCGATCAGTGTCAGCAGTTCTGCGCTCACCTGCTGGTAATCACTGGCGTAGTGGTTGGGTAACCATTTACCTTGCAATAGAAATTCGCGGCTGCGGTGACCGAAACCGGTGACATCAAGATCGGGCCTGTTGTCGAACGCTCGGGTGGCACCGAGTAGGTGGATACGACCGATGGTGCGGCCTAATACATAGAGGTTTTCGAGGTTGTCCAGCTCGGGCGCGTGACCGCCTTTGCGGGCAAACAGGGCAAACCAAAATCCGACTTTTTCAACCTCGCTATCATTCCCCGAGACGTCAAGCCAGTGGATCGTTTCGCCGGCTTCGTTGGCTAGCGGTGGTACTACCGGAATATGGGCATCTTGTAGCGCCTGGGTGAAACTGTGCTCCTCGGCGATCTGATCGCGGCTCCAGCGATCGGGGCGGTAGAACTTAGCGATCAGCGGTTGACCCTCTTCGATTCCGACCTGATAGACCCGATTCTCGTAACTGTTGAGCGGAAAGATTCGGGCGTCCGACCAGTAACCGATCGACTCCACTGCATCCAGAACTCGATCCGGAGTGAGAGCATCGTAGGGGTGTTGGTTTACTTGGATCATCAAGACCGCCTTATGGTCGTGGATGGAGGCGCGGAGGGTTGCCGCAGGCGGCTATGGTAACTCAGATTAGACTGAGGGAGCGTTGCTGTTTATCGCTTTGATTGAAAATTTCGTCCCGCCGGTGTCCGAGCTAAACACCAGATATCGATCTGCTCGATCCCTGCACGTTTGAATTGTTGCGCCAGAATCTGGGCGGTGCTGCCGGTGGTCATTACATCATCAATCAGGGCGATGTGGTCGATGTTTCCCTCACGGCGGAGTTGTTGGTGATCAACGCTAAATGCGAGGCGTAGGTTTTGACGACGCTGCTTGGCCGTCAACCCCTGTTGATGTGGGGTGTCGATCACCCGGTGGCAGGCTAGGTCATTGACGCTGATCTGTAGTTGCTGTCCCAGCCGGTGTGCCAGTTCACTGGATTGGTTGAAGCCACGCTGGTATAGCCGGCGCGGGTGTAGCGGTACTGGAATTAACAGCTGGGGTAACCGATCCACCCTTGCGTGATGCGAGCCCAGTTGTTGAATAAACAGGCGGCATAACAGTTGGGTCGAGTTGATATCGGCGTTGTGTTTAAACCGGTGGATGATGTTATTGACCGGGAACTGGTACAACAACGGGGCGACGGTGTGATCAAACGCGGGTGGCTTCTTCAGGCACTGCCCGCACAAAGGTTCATCGGCGCTATCGACTCCGTACTCTGTGCTGGGCAGGGGCTCGGCGCATTGATGGCAATGCCGTTGCAGCCAAGGAAGGTCTCGCTCGCAACCTAAACACAGCAATTGCGCGCGGTGGCTAGGCTGGCGACAGAGGAGGCAATTTGGTGAAGAAAACATCAGGTTAAAAAACAACCTAAAGTAAACCGGTAGTGGTTGCATGGGTTGACAAAACACTCCGTGTCGGTAATATCCAGCCTTTCCTTGGCCTGAGTGGTCAGTTTAGCCCAGTAGTCGTTAGCTCGTTCGCCATCATCGAATGTACCGAGCTCAGTAGATATCAATATAGGTAGCGCGTATGGCCAGTTCAGCAACGATCAATCCGACAGTTCCGTCAGTCTTGGCAGATGTTCGACATGACTGGAGCGCTGATGAGGTCCTATCGCTGTTTGAGCTGCCGTTCAACGACCTGATGTTTCAGGCCCATACGGTTCACCGTGCTAATTTCGATCCCAATCAGGTCCAGGTCAGCACGCTGTTGTCGATCAAGACCGGTGCCTGCCCAGAAGACTGTAAATACTGCCCACAGAGCGCCCATTACGATACCGGCCTGGAGAAGCAGCGTTTGTTAGAAGTTGAAGCGGTACTGGCCAAGGCCAAGCAGGCCAAAGCTGCCGGATCGACACGTTTCTGTATGGGCGCAGCTTGGAAGCACCCGACCGAGCGTGATATGCCGTATGTGTTGGAGATGGTCAAAGGCGTTAAGGAGATGGGGCTGGAAACCTGTATGACCTTGGGCATGCTCCAAGACAATCAAGCTCAGGAGTTGGCCGAGGCTGGTCTGGATTACTACAACCATAATCTGGATACCTCACCGGAATTCTACGACAAGATCATCACCACCCGGACTTATCAGGATCGCCTCGATACGCTTGGCCACGTCCGTGACGCTGGGATGAAAATCTGCAGTGGCGGTATTTTGGGTATGGGCGAGACCGCCAACGATCGTGTTGGCCTGCTGTGTCAGTTGGCCAACTTACCCCAGCAGCCAGAATCGGTGCCGATCAACATGCTGGTGAAAGTGGAAGGAACGCCGCTGGAGAACGTGGAGGATCTGGACCCGCTGGAGTTTGTCCGCAACATCGCCATCGCGCGGATCATGATGCCGATGTCGCATGTGCGTCTGTCGGCCGGTCGTGAGCAGATGTCTGATGAGCTGCAGGCGATGGCTTTCTTTGCCGGTGCTAACTCTATCTTCTACGGCGAATGCCTGCTGACTACACCGAATCCTGAAACCAACCGTGACCTGCTGTTGTTTAAGCGCTTGGGCATCAATGTCGAGCAGCGTATCGAATCCTCCGACGAGGAGCAGCAGCAGCAGATCACAGAAAACCTGCAGGCGCAGAAGGATGATGGGCTGTTTTATCAAGCCTAATTAGGCATTAAGAAAGCATAAGGAAGTAGCTGCATGGCAGGTTTTGAGGCACTGGAGCAGGCGCT
>JBFFKD010000318.1:0-3777 GCA_041555595.1 Motiliproteus sp. | reverse complement strand
CCCTTCGTGGCCTATTTTACTGCCTCTAACTGCTGTTGAATCCACCTGCTGATATGCGTTATCTGCTCGGGGCAAACCGCGTGCTCCATCTGATAGCTTTGATAATCGGGCTGATAGCCCATTTCCGTCAGTGTTTGAAAGCTTTTACGTCCAAGGCTTTGGTCCACGACTGGGTCTTGGCTACCATGGTGGATCTGGATCGAAAGTTGCTGGTTAGCTGGGTGAGGATTGATTGTTTCGGCGCTGGCGAAGTAAGTTGATAGTGCCAGCAGGCCTGCTAGTGGCTTGTCGTAGGTCAGTGCGGCTTCGTAATTGACTGCTCCCCCTTGGGAGAAGCCAGCCAACAGAATGTTTCGGCTATCGATGCCTCGTTCTATCTCTCGATCGATTAATGCTTGCACGGCTTCGGCTGAGTTTCTGAGCTGTTCTTGATCGACCTTCCTGTTAATACTCATATCTAAAATGTCATACCAGGCAGGCATAACAAATCCATTATTAATGGTAACGGCGATGGATGGTGCATGCGGGAAAATAAATCGTATCGCCAAGTGTTCGGGCAGTTTCAGCTCCGGTACGATTGGGGCGAAGTCATGTCCATCGGCTCCCAATCCGTGTAGCCAGATCACTGTAGCGGTTGCGGGAAGGTTGGGTTCAATCACGATTGCGGATAAGTACGGCATAGTTAGCTCGGTTGAATAGTTGTTTAGCACTACTATACGCCAGGACGTTATAACGGGAGAAACAAGATTTGTGAGTGTGCTCATCTTTGATTAATACAGGCTTTACTGTTCCTTGAAGTTAAATTGTAAAACTTTTAAGTCGTTATTTTCCCTCCCTTAGTTGATGGTTTTAGACGATAATCGCGCAATGCAATTGAAGAAGATTAAAACAATGAGTCTCGCTTGGGCTGCGGTTACGCTGCTGGTCCTTGCGTTATTGCTGCTATTGGATCTGGGGCGTCAGCGTCAGGCCCTTCAGCTTGAAAGTCGAGTGATCTATGAGTTTTCCTATGAGCGAACTCTGATTAACGAGGTTATTTTGCATAACTTCGTCGAATTGGTTGAAACCGATTACACCAATACCGATGCTATTAGTCACTTTTCCCGCGAGTTACGAGAGCATTATCCGCACATACGGCGGTTGCAAATCTATCAGCGAGTCGGCTCAGATAGTCTGCAGCAACATGAGCGGCAGATGCAGCAGCAAGGTTATACCGATTATCGGGTTTATAAGCCTGACATCACCGGTGAAGAGGACGCTGAGAGTACCGGTCCGAACAGCCTCTATTACCCGATTAGCTTTGTTGAACCCTTAGATGAGCATGGTTTGGCGTTGCTGGGAGCCGATGGCTATGCCGTTCAGGCTAATAAAAAAGCGTTGATGCGTGCCAGTTACTACCTTAGCGTTTTTGCTTCCGATCCTTATCCGCTTGAAGATGGCCAGATGGGTTTCCGGTTAATGCATGCCGTCGACCCGGCTTATACCAACAGTGCCGAGGCTAACCTGATTATCTGTCTGGTGCTCAGTGCTGATGAACTGTTACCACCGTTGCCTCATATCGCCACTGGAGTATCGGTTAGTTTGTTTGATCATGACGTCGAGTTGGTTAAGCGCTCTCATGGCACGGTCTCTGGCGGCTGGTTGCTACCGGTATTGAACGAGCAGCGTTCGATTGTTCGCTTTGGTCAGACCGTCGATCTTAAGATTGAGAAGCAGTTGTTCTGGCGGGATATGAACTGGCCGTTTGGGCTCGTTGTCTTGATGTTTTCGGGCATAACTTACCTGATTTCGTTGCAGGGTTACCGTCGACGCCAAGACGCGGATCTGGAGATGCAGAGCCTCAACAAACAATTGCGTGATGAGCGTGACCAACTTGAGCAGCGTGTGTTGGAACGTACTCAGGAGTTGGTATCGCGCAACTCGGAGCTGCGTCAGCAGGTAAAGCAGAACCGAAACCTGACTCAGAAAGTACTTGAGATCCAGGAAGTTGAGCGCCGTAACATAGCCCGTGAACTGCACGATGAGATGGGGCAGGCGTTGACGGCGATACGAACCGATGCCCGCATACTGCAGCAGATCAGCGACCACGATCATACGTCTATGGTTTACAGCGCCGCATCTGCCATCGACTCAACAGCCCTGCGTATCTATGGTGTCACTTATAGCCTGATGCGTGCCTTACGGCCTTCGGCATTAGATGATCTAGGTCTGGTTGATGCATTGAATCAGTGTATCGACAGCATGAACCTTGATAGCCAGTCTATTACCCTGCATCTTGATCTTGGTGGTGCGTTGAATGAACTGCCCGAGGCGATCAGCATGCATTGTTATCGGCTAGTACAAGAGGGCCTCAATAACTGTGTTAAGTACTCTAAGGCCTCTAATCTATGGCTTACCGTCAAGTTAACTAGTGCGAAGTCGGAGCAGCACGGGCTGGCCGAACCCTGTTACGGTTCAATCCCGGTGGATTATCTATCTATCCGCATTGAAGATGATGGCGTGGGCTTCGACCCTCAGCAATCCGAGAGCGGATTTGGTTTGATTGGTATGCGTGAACGGGCGCTGGCGAACGAGGGACGGTTCGATGTTACTAGTGCGCTAGGGCAGGGTACTCGGCTTGAGGTTCGATTACCGGTTGCTGGAATAGAGGCTGAGTTGTCTGAGTAGGCTGTGTATCCTGATCGATGTCACCGGTCTGGGCTTGCTGCTCAAATGCTATGTGCCACAGCCGTTACTCTATCGGTGCTCCGGTTTGTCAGGGGCTGTTAACTAGAGTCCTAGTCTCACCTGTGGTTGCAGCTCCATCGTTGAATCAACCTCTGCTAGACAGCTGAATAACTGCTCATTTTTGACTTTCAGTTGCTCGACAAGATAGATCATCACGGCGTCACCTCGCTCTTCAGCAAGTTGCTGTAAGGTTTCTCTCTCCTCTGGGGTGATGGGTGCGATCGGTTGTTGTTGAGTCTTTTCTTGGGTCTTCTCTTGGGGCTGCTGTTGGGAGGGGGCTGAGGCGGGTGTCCCGGCTGTGTTTTTGTTGGCTTCTTGTGTCTTTAAATCGCGTAGCCACTGATGATCCGCAGCAACGCTCTGACCGCATAGCTTCAAGCGTAACGCTTCGCGCTCCGCCAGCATACCGCCGATCTTGCTGAGATAATCGATCCCTTGCTCGGTGATCTCGGCCGACCCTGGCTCGAAGTAGACTGGATCGAGGTTGATTGCGCTGCCTTCGATAGCGTTGACGGCGACACGCCCTAGCGTGAGTACCGCGCTGTAGGGGAGTAGCGACATCGCTAGATAGCCCATGGTTGCCTCGCGTGCGACCTTTGCCAGTACCACGTTAATAGCGCTCTGGACGCCGAACTTGGGATCGTTGAGTGCGCCGCTGACCGGAATGCTGAGGTGGAGGTTGTCGTCTGAATCGGTCAGTAACGAAACTGCAGTGCTGAGTGGCATGCCGAGCTGACCATCGAACTCATCGGACGAGTTTGCGGCTGCTTTGGCAACGATAAAGTTGTTGATCACTAATTCGTTGTGGCTGTCGACGTAGCCTTTGGTGATAGTACCGTTGGCGTCCAGCGCCAGCTTTCCGCTCTCAATTTGATAGCCGGTCTGGCTCTGCATCATCTTGCTGAAAGGCGGCATCGCCATGCCGCTGATCTTGCCCTGCCAATTGGCCCCGACTTGCTCGGCAAACAAGGTGTAATCGCCACTGAGATTGATGCTGCCCAAACGATTAGCCTGGGCTTTAAAGTCAAAGGGCGAGGCTTGGTCGGAGGT
>JBFFKD010000317.1:0-3813 GCA_041555595.1 Motiliproteus sp. | reverse complement strand
TCAAACCGCCCAGCGGTGTCAGCCGAGCAATCCATGAAAATTCAGAGAAGCAGAGTATATACAAACTGCCGCTAAAAATACCGACCCCAATGCTAAACAATAGCGCTACCGCCACCAGCCCGGACCAAGGCCGAAACTGGTACAACAGCCCAACCACCAACAGCACCAGACTGTAATGAGTCAGGTAACGATTTGCCTTCTCCAACCGGACAAACCCGGCGGCGTCAAGCAACGACGCAAACGCATGTGCCGACATGGCGCTAAGCGTTAACGCCAGACCGCCCAGCAGCGCCGCCACGATCAACATCCAGCGGCCATTCACCACAGAACTGGGCATTATTGACCGGTACATAGTCACTCCCGAGAGACAGTTATTGGCAGACAAAAAAACACCGGGACATGCCCGGTGTGAGTCGCTTCAGAAGATAACAGGTCAGGCCTCAAGTACCGCCCGCACCGTCTTCATCGCGTTCTTTTCCAGCTGCCGAATCCGCTCGGCCGATACCTGGTACTCAGCTGCAAGCTGATGCAGAGTCGACTTCTCTTCACTCAACCAACGCTGAACCAGGATATTACGACTGCGCTCGTCCAGATCACCAATCGCCGACGCCAACCGCTGGTTGGTATCAGCACTCCATTGCGCCTCCTCCACCATCCGGGCCGGATCTTCACGCTTATCTTCTAGATAATAAGCCGGGGCTTTATAGGCATCTTCATCGCTGTCGTCGCTACCCAGATCGAACGCCATATCGGCCGAACTCATCCGCTTCTCCATCTCGCGCACGACCTTGGCCTCGACGCCAAGATCTTCTGCCATCGCGTCGACCTCATCGTTGGTCAGCCATGACAGACTCTTCTTCGAGCTACGTAGATTGAAGAACAGCTTACGCTGCGCCTTGGTGGTCGCCACCTTGACGATGCGCCAGTTTTTCAGGATGTACTCGTGCATCTCAGCCTTGATCCAGTGCACCGCAAAGGAGACCAGCCGAACACCCACGCGCGGATCGAACCGCTTAACCGCTTTCATCAGGCCAACATTGCCTTCTTGAATCAGATCGGCCTGATTAAGACCGTAACCGGAATAACTCTTGGCGATATGAACAACAAAACGCAGATGCGACATAACCAACTGACGCGCCGCCTCCAGGTCTTCTTCGTAGAACAGGCGCTCGGTCAACGCTCGCTCTTCGGCGATACTCAGGATAGGAATCGCACTGACGGTATGCACATAAGCTTCGGGGTTACGCCCCGGGCTCATCAGATCCATCGGTTGCAGACTAGTGCCCATTTTGTCTCCGTTGGCTCAATCGTTGGCCGCTTAAAAATATGTCTGTCTGTTGACTCTGGGTGGCAACAAAAGGTTCCCTCTACCCAGCACCGCAGGTCGTACGGAACAAGAAAGTGTAGCGATTGATCTAGCAATCGACAAGCACTGCGATAAATCATTGTTAATAAAGTCTTTCTTACAACCCAGACGACTTATCTGGAGCCGGACTCAGCAAAAACAGCACTCGGCCGCGGCTTTGCTGCATCGAAACCAGCGCATTCAACGCCTCATCACTCAGATTTCGTGCCCTAAGATGGCGTCACGCCTGCTAGGCATATCATAGTTTAACTTGTTGTTTAATCAATTCGGCTCGATCGCCCGTAGATGCCGCAATACCGCCAACCAAGCGCCACCGCTACCCAGCAAAACCGCCGATAGCAGCAACATCGATGCGGCTCCAAAACCGAGCCCCTGCAGCTCAAAATCGGACTGGTACAACACGATCAGATGATCGACGATCGACCCCAGGTACCAAACACTCAACTGCACCAGCAACCAAGCCATCAGCCCCGCCCCAATGCCGTACCAGACGCCGGTATACAGAAACGGCCGCCGCACAAAGCCATCGGTACCACCAACCAACTTCACCACACGAATCTCTTCGCTGCGATTTTGTATCTCCAACCGAATGGTGTTGCCGACCACCAGCACCACCCCCAGCGACAGCAATACCGCCAACAACAGCACGGCGCGCTGGCCGAACTGCACCATCGCCTGCAACCGCTGCACCCAAGCCAGATCGATCCGAACATCATCGACACCGTCGATAGATAACAGCAACTGGGTTAGTGATTGCAGACTATCGGGCGACAAGTAATCCTGGGTCGGCACCGCCAGAATCACCGCCGGCAATGGGTTGACCTTGAGCTGATCGAGGGCCCGCCCGAAACCGGCGAACTGCTTGAATTCAGCCAGCGCATCGTCTTTGGACAGATAGCTGAGCTGAGCGATCTGTGAATTGGATTGTAACTGCAATGCCAGATCACGCCCCTCGGCTTCGCTCAACTGGTCCGATAGAAACAGCGAGACTTGCGAGGCACCCTGCCAATGTTCGCTAAGCTGACCGACATTCTGCAAGCCAACATAGAACACACTCGGCAGACTCAGCGCGATAGCGATCACGGCCAGCGTCATCAGCGTAGCCAGCGGGGTCGCCAGCAGCCTTTTTAAGCTGACCTTAGCCATCTCGGCGTGGTGACTCAGATAACTGCGACCACGCGCTTTGAGTTCGGGCTGCTGGCTACTGGCGCCCTGTTTGCGCGCGCCCGATTGTCGCTGCGAAGAATTACTAACCGCCATCGATCATCCGTCCTTTATCGAGCGTCAATCGACGGTACGGCAGCCGTGAGATCAGATCCAGATCGTGACTGGCAACCAGCACCGTCACACCAACCTGATTAAACTGGCGGAACAGCCCCATCACCTCGGCCGAGAGCTCTGGATCGAGGTTACCGGTCGGCTCATCGGCCAGTAACAGTTGCGGTTTATTAACGATCGCCCGTGCCAGCCCGACCCGCTGCTGTTCGCCGGTCGATAACAGCTGTGGATTAAGCTTCTCTTTGGTCAGCAAGCCAACCTTGTCCAGCGCCGCCCGCACCCGCCGCGCCATGCTGTCGCGCTCGTAACCGGAGATCTGCAGCGGCAGCGCCACATTATCGAACACCGTCCGGTCGAACAGCAGTTGATGATTCTGGAATACCACACCGATTTTGCGTCGCAGGTAGGGGATCTGCGATACCGGCATCCGATTCAGGTTCTGATCACCGACATAAACCTGGCCTTGCGAGGCCCGCTCCATCAGCATAATCAATCGCAGCAGGGTACTCTTGCCCGCGCCCGAGTGACCGGTCAAGAACGCCATCTCTCCGCGCTCCATGCTAAATCCGACCCGCCCCAACGCCTCGTGGCCGCCGGGGTAACGCATGCTGACATTATCGAAACGTATCATCGGCGCGCCCGCTACTGAGAAAACAATCGATCGCGACTGGCGATCAAACCTGGCTCTACAAACTAATCCCGGTCAAAAAGAGCTTTAACAAACTCTTGCGCTTCAAAGGGTCGCAGATCGTCGATCTGTTCGCCAACACCGATAAAGCGGATCGGAATATCGAGCTGCTTGGCGATTGCGAAGATCACCCCACCCTTGGCGGTGCCATCGAGCTTGGTCAGACTGATCCCCGTCACGCCGACCGCCTCGCGGAACAGCGTTGCCTGACTTAGCGCGTTCTGACCGGTACCCGCGTCGAGCACCAGCATCACCTCATGCGGCGCACTATCATCGAGTTTGCGCATTACCCGAACCACCTTCTCCAGCTCGGCCATCAGATGAGATTTATTCTGCAATCGACCGGCCGTATCGGCGATTACCACATCAACGCCCTTGGCCTTGGCCGACTGAACCGCGTCAAAGATCACCGAGGCGCTATCAGCACCGGTATGCTGCGCCACCACCGGTACATTGTTACGCTCGCCCCAAACCTGCAACT
>JBFFKD010000316.1:0-3824 GCA_041555595.1 Motiliproteus sp. | reverse complement strand
GTCGATCGATTGGATCAGAGGATCAATTGGCGACCTGATCCAGGATACCCTGACCCCATTCAGCACCCACGTCTTTCAGGATCTCAGGCCAGACTTCTGCGCGGACCTTCTTGGCTGCCTGCGCCAGTTGGGTTTCGTTCAAACGGACGATGGTGGCACCGTTATCGGCCAGTTTCTGCTCGTAGGTTGCCTGGTCGGACTCGGCACGGGTCCAGCGCTTGGCCTCGAAGGCGAGTGCTTCTGTCTGCAGCGCCTGGCGCTCGTCGGCGTCAAGATCGGATAAAGTCTCGGAGTTGATGATCATGTACCACACCTCGAAATGGGTGTTGACCGGCAAATAGGTTTTGGTGACATCACGGAACGAGGCGTAGTAACCCTCGGCACCGGAACCGATCACCCCGTCAACCACGCCGGTCTGCACCGCGGTGAAGGCTTCGGAGAAGGGGATGGGGGAGCTGATATAACCCAAGGCGTCGCCGGTCAGCTGGAAACTCTTGATGCCGGGGACCCGGACCTTGATCCCTTTCTTGGCATTAGCATCGCCGGGGGATACCGCATCACGGTTCAAAGAGATACCACCGAAGTAGACCGGATAGGCAGCCAGCATGGTGATGTCCTGCTGGGCGTAGAGGCCTTTCATGGCTGTGTAGATGGCACCACCAGGGCCGTAGACCTTGCGAGCCTGCGTCCAGTTTTCAGCAAGGTAGGGGAAAGAGCTGATCTGCATCTGGCGTGAGGCAGCGGTAGCGGCTGGCTGCACAGCCATGTCCACAGCGCCCACGGAGATCCGCTCTTGGACGGAGGTGTAGTCGCCCAGGGCGCTGGCCGCGTAGATTTTGAGTTTGATATCTCCCCCGGTAGCCTGATCAACCTTGTCGGAAAACGCCTTGAGTTCCTGGTCGATGATCGTGCCCTGGGGCCGTACATGTGACATCTTCAGTGTCGCAGCCTGAGCAACTCCAACGGTTGCCAACGACAATGACAGTGCAAAAGCGATTTTTTTGGTCAGCGTTTTACGCATGGTCTTCTCCATTATTTTTTTAATATCCCAAAGCGGGAATCGAGGTAGAGCCTTTCTTTCGATCGTTAAAATAAAAGGTTTTTATTCAAGCGCTTAAGGTGTGCTTGGGGGCTTAGTATCCAAGCTGGGCCGGAATGTATTCTGATACTTCGGGCCAGATCAGCACCATTATCACCACCGGCAGATAGCCGAATAGCAGCAAAATCATGGCGGGTTTAATCACTTCGGTGAATTTGACGTTACCGATCCGCGCACCCAGGTAGAGGATGCTGGCGTAGGGCGGTGTGACCCCACCCATCGCGGTGGTCACACCCATGATGGCGGCGAACTGGATTGGACTAACGCCCAGTGCTCCCATCAGCGGCATCAGCAGCGGCGCGGTCAGGATGATGGCGGTGATGTCGTTGACCACCATGCCGATGGCAAACAGAAACAGCGTCACCAGAATCAGCAGCATGGTCTTATCGGTGGTGATCTCGAAGATCACCTCTACCAGCGCCTGGGGGATGTCCTCCATCACGAACAGCTGGCTCAGCATCAGGCTGAACAAGATCATGATCAGGATGGCGCCCACGGCGGTGGCCGACTCTTTAGCGGATTCCAGGAAGGTTTTCCAAGTCAGCCCTTTATAGATCCAAAAGCCGACCGGTAGCGCGTAGATCACTGCCACAGCCGCCGCTTCGGTGGGGGTCATAATGCCACCGTAGATACCGCCCAGAATGATCACCGGCATCAGCAACGCCGGGATCGCATGCACGGTATGGTTGCCCGCTTCCTTGACTATCGCCCCGATCTCCATCGGCTCATCGAGCACCAGCGGGAACTTGCGCGCCATCACCAGGTTAACGATAGCGAAGTTGAGCATGATCAGCAGACCCGGCCCCAGCGTCGCCAGAAAGCTGGCCAGGATTGAGGTTTCGGTAACCCAGCCGTAGACGATCATGGTGACGCTGGGCGGAATCAACAGACCCAGGATCGAAGAGTTGGCAATCAATGCGGTGGCATACGCCCGGGGGTACCCCTTGCGTTCCATCTCGGGTATCAATAGCGGGCCGATAGCGGCAATTCCGGTCAGGCCGCTGCCGGAGATAGCGCCGATAATGGCGCAGCTGATCGAGGCCACCACGCCCAGTCCGCCGCGGATCCGGCCGACAAAAACATTAACGAATTTGAGCAGACTGGCGGCGATACCACTAACACTCATGATGGTACCGGCAAAGACGAACAGCGGGATCGCCAGCAGTATCGGGTTGGTCAGCTGACTAAACCCCCACAACATCATCCCCTTCATGGTGGCATCACCCACCAGGGTCATAACCATCAGACCGGCGCCAAAACAGTATGGCAGCGGCACGCCCAGGCTCAGCAGAATAACGAGTACCAGAAAGGCTAACAGTGCAATCTCAACCATGGTTCTTATCCTCGCGCTGATCCAGCACCTGTAGCTCGTCGATTTCGTTGGTATGGGGGTGTTCGTGATCGATCGGCGTGCTCAGTTCTGCGCCTCCCCGGATCAGTGTCCGGATATGACCATAGAGGTGATAGGCGACGTATAGAGTCATAACGAAGAGGCCAATAAACAGCGACGATTCGTAGGTCAGCGTTGGTAGATACAGCGTTGGGGTCTCCTTGCCTACCCGCCAGGCATACTTTAAATAGTCCCAGGCCCAAAAGGTTAACCAGACTGAGATCGCCAAGCTGCAGCTCTCAGAAACCACCAGCAAGATATGCCGGGCGCGTTCGGTGCTGAGGAAAATTTCCAGTACATTGGCGCGTATCTGGGTGTCATCGCGAGAGGCGTTAACGGCACCAAGAATGTAAAGCCACAGGGTCGGAATCACGGCAACCTCCTCCAACCCCATCACCGGGGTCTCGAATACGTAGCGCGTAATCACTTGAACAAACTGAAAAATGGCGACCATGCTAATCAGCAAAGCGAGTGAATAACGGAAGAATCTCTCCATCTGATTTCTCTTTTATTATGTTGGAGGCCTGCATGCGGGGATCTCTGTTTGGATCCCGGCAGCTTCGGTGATAGTTATGGTGCCCAGTGCGACAAATAACATCAAATCGTATATTTTAAGCACTTGATAACATAGTATTATGAAATTAAGTTACGAATTGACCGTTTTAACACCTTAGGATCCAATATGGCACGACTTAGCTTTCGCCAGGTAGAAGCGTTCCGCGCGGTAATGATCGCCGGCACAACCACCGGGGCGGCCGAGATTCTTTATATATCACAACCGGCGGTCAGCCGACTGCTGAGTGACTTCGAGGAGAGCGTCAAGGTAAAGCTGTTTGAGCGCCACAAGAAGCGCTTGCTACCCACCCCTGAAGCGCTGATTCTGTTCGAAGAGGTAGAAAAATCGTTTGTCGGCATCGAGAAGCTGGCGCGAACCGCCGAGGAGTTACGCGATTTCCATCGCGGCACACTGCGCATCGTCTGCATGCCCGCACTGGCGCAGGATTTTATGCCGCAGGTGGTGCATGATTTTATGAACAGCCACAAAGGCGTCGCCGTCACGCTGCAGGTGCGCAGTTCACAGCAGGTAGCCGACTGGATCTCGACTCAGCATTTTGACATCGGCATCTCCGCCATTAAAGTTTCCGACCCCGCCATCGAGGTACAGAGTCTGGCCAACAGTCAGTTGCTGTGCATCCTGCCCCCCAACCACCGACTTAAAGATAAAACGGTTATCGTACCGGAGGATCTGGAGGGGGAGATGTTCGTCTCACTGGGTACCGAACAGAGTGTTCGCTACAAGGTTGATGAAGCGTTTGAACAAGCCGGAGTTAAACG
>JBFFKD010000315.1:0-3839 GCA_041555595.1 Motiliproteus sp. | reverse complement strand
TCGGCAGCCTTGGCTTGCGCTATCGCCTGCTCCTCGGTGATGCTGATAAAGCTGTTGTAGTCTGAGTCTTTGGCGTTGATGCGGGCCAGATAGGCCGTGGTCAGCTCGACGCTGCTGTAGTCGCCGTTGCTCAGCCCTTGGGCTAGTTCGGCGAGAGTCTTGTCAAACATGGAATACTTTCCTTTGAAGCGGTATTTGATCGGTGCGGATGGCGGTTGCTGCTCGCTCCGGTTTATTCGATCACCTTGGGCACTTGGAACAGTCCCAGCTCAACCGCAGGTGCTACGGTCTGCAATCGATCGCGCTGGTTGGTTTCGGTCACGACATCCGCGCGCAGCCGCTGAGTCGCGTCGAGCGGATTGTCGAGCGGCTCGATGTTGGCGGTGTCGACGGCTTGCATCTGATCAACCAGATCCAGGATGTTGGTCAGGTTTTGGGCGTATTCAGGAATATCGGCGTCGTTGATCTGCAGCCGAGCCAGGTGGGCGATTTTCTGCACATCGCAGGAGTCGAGGGACATGTGGGTATCCTGATTCTAGAGCGGCGTATTAACCGCGTAAATAACATAAAAGCTAACGGCAAAATAAACGGCCAATGATAATGTCCCTGTCGGGGTAGAGCAAACCTGTTGTGGCAGACCTGTGCGGTTGTTTTACCGATTACTGTGACCGCCACAGAGATAAAAATTTTAAGACTGCATTAATCTGTTAATAATGCAGCAATAACGGCTTTGTGGGTTGCTGAAAACCCCTGTCATTGCTAGAGTTGGCCGTTTATGTGCATATGCGGTCAGTGGGCGTGTTCGGGGAGTTTGAACACCAGCTGGCGTTAGTCGAGACTCGAGCGAAGCCATCAATGTTTAAAAAATTACGCGGTATGTTTTCCAGTGACCTGTCTATCGATCTGGGGACGGCCAATACTTTGATCTATGTCCGTGATAAAGACGTTGTGTTGAATGAGCCCTCGGTAGTGGCTATTCGCACGTTGGGTAATCATAAGTCGGTTGTCGCCGTTGGTACCGATGCCAAGCGGATGCTGGGACGTACGCCAAGTAATATCTCCGCCATTCGGCCACTAAAAGATGGTGTTATTGCCGATTTCCATGTGACCGAAAAGATGCTTCAGCATTTTATCAGCAAAGTTCATGAAGACTCTTTTTTGACGCCAAGCCCTCGGGTATTGGTTTGTGTGCCTTGTAATGCCACCCAGGTCGAGCGCCGAGCGATCAAAGAATCGGCGATGGGGGCTGGGGCTCGTGAGGTTTATCTGATCGATGAGCCGATGGCGGCTGCGATTGGTGCCGGCTTGCCGGTTGAAGAAGCGAGTGGCTCGATGGTGGTCGACATCGGTGGTGGCACTACCGAGATCGCCATTATCTCGCTCAACGGTATTGTTTATGCTGAATCGGTCCGCGTCGGTGGTGACCGTTTTGACGAATCGATCGTCGCTTATGTGCGTCGCAACTATGGCAGTTTGATCGGTGATGCGACCGCTGAGCGTATCAAACAGGAGATCGGTACCGCCTATCCAGGTTCCGAGATGCGCGAGATCGACGTGCGAGGTCGTAATCTGGCCGAAGGGATCCCGCGTAGCTTTACGCTCAATAGCCGTGAAATCCAGGAGGCGCTGGAAGAGGCGCTGAAGTCGATCGTACAGGCGGTTAAGAGTGCGCTAGAGCAGTGTCCCCCTGAGCTGGCTTCTGATATCGCCGAGAGCGGTATCGTGCTGACCGGCGGTGGTGCGCTGCTGCGTGATCTTGATCTGTTGTTGTCCGAAGAGACCGGTTTGTCGGTTATCGTCGCTGAAGATCCATTGACCTGTGTTGCCCGTGGTGGTGGCAAGGCGCTGGAGATGATCGATAAGCACGCGTTTGAGCTGTTGGCGGTCGAATAAAGCGGCTGGAAACCTCGATGCAGTACAGCTTGAAACGACCACGGTGGGGAGTGCTCTGGTTGCTGGCCGTTTCGCTACCAGCGAGATTGTCACGGCAGCTGCTGGAGGTGCGCTATTAAGCCAATCTTTAAGGGCCGTTCCTCACGTGGCAGTGTGATGCTGCTGTTGCTGTTGTCGTTGTCGTTGATGCTAACCGACCTGCTTTGGTCGCCGATGGCATACTACCGCGGCTATCTGACGTTGGCGGTCACGCCGTTACGTTGGATGATGGATCTGCCCAGTCGTGGCTTGACCAATCTGGATCAAGCTTTCAGCGAACGCGATCAGTTGCAGCAAAGCAATGACAAGTTGCGTTCGGACTTGCTGCTGCTAGCGCGCAAGTTGCAGCGACTCGAAGCGTTGGAAAGCGATAACGCCCATCTACGCAGTCTGCTGGGTGGCAGCAAGCAGCTCGATCATCGGGTGCTGTTGGCCGAGCTAATTGGAGTCAGTGCTGACCCGTTCTCACATCAGATCGTGATCAACAAAGGCTTGCACGAACAGGTCTACCTCGGTCAGCCGGTACTCGATGAGGGCGGTGTGATGGGGCAGGTGGTAGAGGTCGGTCCCTATACCTCGCGGGTGCTACTGATCACCGATACTCAGCATGCGATCCCGGTACAGGTTAATCGCACCGGTTTTCGTGCCCTGTTGCTGGGACGCGGCAGCGAGCAGGAGTTGTTGCTCGATTATGTTCCCGATACCGCCGACATTCGAGTCGGTGATCTGTTGCTGAGCTCCGGGCTCGGTGCGCGCTTCCCGTCCGGTTATCCGGTTGCAACCGTCACAGAAGTGATCCATGACCCCGGCCAACCGTTCGCCACGATTCGGACCCAGCCGACCGCCCGCCTCGATGCGAGCCGTCATCTGCTACTGGTGTTCGTGCAGCCGCCGCGTTCTGCAGCTACGCAACCGCAGGCATCGCTTGATGCGCCGGCTAAGGGAGAGTTCTGATGGTTGCTCCACCCGCCCGAGGGGGCTGGATTATCCTGTTGAGCTTTTTGTTGGCGATCATGCTGACCGAGCTGCCGATGCCCGCAATACTGGAGTGGGGGCGACCGCAGTGGGCCACGTTAGTGTTGATCTATTGGGTCGCCGCGTTACCTCACCGGGTGGGGCCCTGGTATGCGTGGATCGTCGGGCTGTTGCTAGATATCTTGCAGGGGAGTCTGTTGGGCATACACGCGTTGTCATTGGCGCTGGTGGCGATCGCAATCAGGGCGCTGCATCAGCGTTTTCGGATGTATCCGGTCTGGCAGCAAGCATTGCTGGTGCTGGTGATGGTCGGGCTGTACCAGCTGTTGCTTAACTGGGGTCAGTCGATGCAGGGAGCGACTTCCGATTCATTGCTTTTCCTGCTGCCGTCATTGGTGAGTGCTTTCATCTGGCCCTGGGTGTTTGTGCTGTTGCGCAGTATCCGACGGGCGTTCAAGGTGAGTTGAATCGTGGCCGCTACACTTATTCTGGCTTCGCAATCGCCTCGTCGGCGTGAGTTACTGTCCCAAATCGGTGTTTGTTTTGATTCCTTTAGTGCTGATATCGATGAGTCGGTGCTGGCTGGCGAAACACCTGTCCAGTATGTTAATCGATTGGCGCTGTTAAAAGCCCGTGTAGTCGCGGCTGATCATCCCGGTGTGTTGGTGCTGGGGAGTGATACCGCCGTCGTTTGCGATCGCCAGATTCTCGGGAAACCGGTTGATCAAGCCGATGCTATTGCGATGTTGCAGCTGCTGTCGGGGCGGCGGCATCAGGTGATGACTGCCGTGGCGCTGGTGAAATCAACCGATGCCGGGGAGCGTCACTGGTCGCTAGAGGTCACAACAGATGTGACCTTTAAAACGCTGACCTTGGACGAATGCCAACGCTACTGGGATAGCGGTGAGCCGCAAGACAAAGCGGGCGGTTAC
>JBFFKD010000314.1:0-3854 GCA_041555595.1 Motiliproteus sp. | reverse complement strand
GCTCTACAGCCTGATCCCACTGCAGCTCGCTATCGCGAACAACTGCAGGCATATCATTGACCTCCTTGCACTTGTAAACACAAGCCTTACAGCCGATGCAAAGGGTCGAGTCGTACAGCATGCCAACCGCTTCTGGAGACACCTCTAGATTACCGCGCGCCTGAGCGCTGGTACTTGTAGCACTGGTACTGGCGATCAACGCCCCGCTACCAGCCACCTTTAGAAAATCGCGTCTGTTCATGACGACCTCCGGTTACTGGTTCGATTCGTTCGACGCGTCTTCGGCTTCGATCTTACCAAGCTGCTTAACCGCCATCGCAGTGGCGCCCAACACAGCGCCTCCAACCGCGCCCAACAGTGCAGCAGCGCCCGGCGTCACTCCGTCGCCAACTGGCTCAGCAATACCAGGGAAAGTATTCGGAGGCGTCACCGTCTTAACGTCGGACAACTGGTGAATCCCCTTTTCAAACCCAACGCCTTGCTCGGTACAGCCGAAACAGGGATGGCCAACACCGACCGGCCAAGCACCACCGCCGACATCCCCAAATTCGATCGATGGGCAGTTGGCATAGGTTTCAGGGCCTTTACATCCCAGCTTATAGAGACAGAACCCCTGCTTATGGCCTTCGTCACCAAATTCGAGCGCAAACCGACCGGCATCAAAATGGGGACGGCGCTCACAGTTTTCATGGATCAGACGACCGTAAGCAAATTTGGGACGGTTCAGGTGATCCAATTCAGGCAGGGTCCCCATCGTCACGTACTGCAACACGGTAGCGAGGAAATTGTATGGGTTAGGTGGGCAACCGGGAATATTCAAAATCGTCTTACCCGGCAGCGCCTCATGAACACCCACCGCGCCTGTCGGGTTGATGCCTGCAGAGGGCACGCCCCCCCAAGAAGCACAAGACCCGATCGAGATAATAGCTGCAGCACCTTCGGCCGCTTCTTTAACATGCTCCAGGATGGTTTTACCGGCCACCTTGCAGTAGATACCACCATCTTTCATCGGAATTGAGCCATCAACAACCAGCACATACTTGCCCCAGTTCTCTTTCATCGACTGCTGCTTGGCAGCTTCGGCAGCATGGCCCGACGGCGCCGCCAGAGTTTCGTGATAATCAAGCGAAATCAGATCAAGAATCAAATTCTCCAGTGAAGGATGATTAGAGCGCAACAGCGACTCAGTACAACCGGTACACTCCTGAGCCGACAACCAGATCACCGCAGGACGGCGAGGATTAGCGATAGCATGCGCCATCTGCACACCTGCACCCGCCGACAGCCCCAACGTTGCTGCCACCCCAGTACAGAACTTCATAAAGCTGCGACGGGAGACCCCCAACCGCTCGGCTACCAGCTGTAGCTCAGTATTATCCATGCTATTTATCCTACCTGTTATACGAACACCGCTTGGGTTCAGCCGATCCGACCAGGTGGGATACCGCGACAGCAAACCGCGCACCTAGCTAGAGCCGACTATCCAGAACTTTCCAGAGCTCATTAGAACTATCCTGTAGGCGTAACAAGTAGTATGCCAATTGACTAAAGGCATATTTACTGGAGGGTTTTATTGAAAAACATAGACTTATAAAAAGAAGGGACTATCTAACCATAGAGATCATAGACACTAAACTTTGCATCAGCCCTTCCTACTGGCAAGCTAGCTACCACTAAGACAAAGCCTTACAAACATACTATCCATTACTAGTATTGTGAGTATTTTACTACTAGACCAAAGACACAAAAAAAGCGCTGCAGAATACCGCAGCGCCAAATCCTCATGACAGGGTGAGGCGTGAGGCTGCCCCTGAACAGCACTGGTATAGATATTCCGCAATGGAGCTCAACAACAACGACAACTACTCAAGCCTTATGCCAACAATAAAAGCTTAATGTTTTCAAAATCTAACAATTAATAACTGCGAGGAGTTACTTATAACAGGCCAGATAACTGATAACCTAGTTATCGGAAACGTTAGTGACTTACCAATATCCGATACAATCAGCCATGTCCTTCCTTACGATGCGCATCTAGCTCTTCAACAACAGCGGATGACGGGGTTTCTTGCAACCAGTGCAACACTTCGTCGCTAGTCTGAAACTTAGGAGTACCGACCCAGACAGACGACATCAAGTTGGCTAATTCGAGCAGTAATTGCCGATAGTGATTGGAGAACAGGCGATTGCCTAAGCGGGAGGTAAACCAACGCAACACCATCTTGCGCTCTTTTTCCTGATTATGATTAACATGCTCCTTGAGGTGATCAAGCACTCCCTCAAGACGTCGTCGATCGTCGGATGATAAATCAGTGCTCATCGTCACCAACTGCAGCTCAAGCCAGACATCCGACAAAGAGTTTAACTCCTTATCCATCACAAACCCCCATGCAGTATTGCTGCAACGTATAACCACTGCAGATTCGATAAAATCAGTTACTACTTACACTAGCCATCACAACTCTGAATACTGTGCCTCGATCATAATTCAGTCAATACTAATACATTGATATAAATCAACTCAACCTTTGTTTATTACTCTTCTGGCATAACAAAGTCAGGATTATAGATCGGCGACAACTGCTGCAAAAACTCAACCACTGCTCGCCGATCCGGTTCGGTCAGATAACCCGTCGAATTATCCACCACCGCTGCCATTCCTGCACCGACAAAATCAGCATCGGGCAACATCCCCATCTCAAGCAACGCCGAAACGTCAGACGCAGACCAAGAACCGATCCCACTGTCTTGATCAGGGGTAATATTTGGCACCTCCAGCCCGTCTGGACCGAACCTATTACCACCGAGTTCGCGCTGATTGTCGACTACGCCCACCAGGTTACGTGGGCTATGACATTCACCGCAGTGGCCCAGCGATCGCACCAAATACGCTCCCCGGTTCCACTGCTCACTCTGGCCAGTATCAGCAACAAAGGGGCCGGAATTAAAAAACAGCAATTGCCAACCCCACATCAGCTCGCGACGGGAGAAGGGGAATTTCAAATCGTGTTGGTCATTTGGCCGTGCAACGGCGGGAATAGTTCGCAAATAAGCCCACAGATCGGAGATATCATCGTCACTGATACCAGTATAGCTCGGGTACGGAAAGACCGGATAATATCCGGCACCATCTGGCGACTGACCGTGCCGCAATGCTCGGCGTAGATCCTGCTCATTCCAACTCCCAATCCCCAGGGTTGGATGCGAGGTAATATTGGGGCTGTAAAAGGTACCAAAGGGCGTTTCAAGTGCCCGCCCACCCGCCAGAAGCGGGCCATCATCCTGAGTATGGCACTCTTTACAACCTGCTAGCCGAAATAGATAACGCCCACGCTTTTGTACCTCGACGGCTTCTGCCGCAGCCGATGCTGCCAGCACTACCGAACTATCAAGCAGGACTAGACAGAGCAAGAAAACCAACCGTCTCATTGAGCCGACACCCGAACCGTCGGTACAAAGTGGATCCGTTCAAAGGTGCGCTTTAATTTCTTACTGTAAAAATTACGCATCAGCACCCCTGTTGCAAATCCGATCTTCTGACCTGGCTGCACTGCTACTCTGGGTGCAGCCAACCATTGAACCTGTTGATCAACCGTTTGAACCTGAATGTAGGTATAACTGTTACTGTCGATGGCGTCTAACACCCGCCCCTGATGCGCCATCGGAGCCTGCTGATCGATCCCCATCGCCTGCGAAGCCTGATCGATGCTAGGGTGTCCCGGCGGTGGCCCGGCCGCTACTGATCCCGTCAACGATAGGTGAAATAGCAGGACTAACACACCGATAGAAAACAATTGCATCAACAACACCCTTCCCAAAAAGACTTTCAATCTATGGCGATTAAATTACGCCTC
>JBFFKD010000313.1:0-3854 GCA_041555595.1 Motiliproteus sp. | reverse complement strand
GTGCAGCTCCAGACCCCCTCCTCGGCGTTCAAGAACTCCATCCGCTCGGCACTGCCCTGATCACGAGAGTCCTGGTTGTAGCGGAACGCCAGTGCCAGCGCTGCCGGCCCCAGAAACTCGGGGTTGCGGCCAAACTGCGGACAGGCGGCGTAGCACAGACCGCAATTGATACAGCCGCTGAACTGCTTGAATTTGTCCAGCTGCGCCGGTGTTTGTAAGTACTCACCCTCGCTAGCGGGCTTTTCATCGTCACGAATGATGTATGGCTTGATCGTCTCTAGCTTATCGACAAAGTCGCCGATATCGGAGACCAGATCCCGCTCGATCGGGAAGTTATCCAGCGCTGAGATCCGCACCTTACCGCGGGATAAGTAATCGCGTAGAAAGGTTTTACAGCCCAGTTTGGGCACACCGTCGACCATATAACCGCAGCTGCCGCAGATCGCCATCCGGCAACTCCAGCGGAAACTCAGGCTCGGATCGAGGTTGTCCTTAATGTAGTTGAGCGCCTCCAACACCGTGCTGTCGTGGCTACAAGGCACCTCGAACTGCTGATCCCAGGGTTTATCATCCTGCTCTGGGCGGTAGCGGGCGACGGTAATCTTAAGCATCGTTGCATTATCGGTAGCCATCGGTCAGCCCTGTTCCTTGTTAACAGCGGTGTTTTTATTTTCTGCGGCTTGGCTGCTCACATCAGCCGCAGCGCCATACGCACGCAGTGCCGGTTGCGACTTGGTGATCACCACATCCTGGTACTCCAGCCTTGGTGCGGCATCGGCTTGCTTATAGGCCAGCGTGTGCTTGAGGTAGTTGACGTCGTCACGACTATCGAACTGATCCAGTCGCTGATGCGAGCCACGCGACTCTTTGCGCGCCAGTGCCGAGTGCGCCATCGCCTGACCGACATCGAGCAGAAAGCCCAGCTCGATGGCACTGATCCACTCGGTATTGAAACATTTCGAGCTATCGTGCAGACGAACATTACGGTAGCGCTGCTGTAACTGTGCGATCTTGTCGCAGGTCGCCAGCACCTGCAGGTCGTCGCGGTAGATACCGACCCCATCTTCCATGGTGTCGGCCAGTTCGCGTCGGATCTGACTCAGGTTTTCATCGCCGCTGGCGGTTCCGTTGTTATGGGTACGCAGCGCTTGCCAACCCGCCTCAAATTCAGCCACCTGTGCCTTGACCGCGTCAAACTGTGGCATCTCGGCCTGACAGGCATAGTCGGCGGCCTGCTCACCCGCCACCCGGCCAAACACCCCCAGTTCGGCCAGCGAGTTGGATCCGAGCCGGTTAGCGCCGTGAAGTCCAGAGCTGGCGCACTCTCCGACCGCGTACAAGCCACCGATGCTGGTACGGGTGCGGCGATCTGTCTGGATACCACCCATGGTGTAGTGCACCGTTGGCCGCACCGGAATCGGTGCATACACCGGATCAACACCGACGTAGGAGCGCGCCAGTTCGCGGATAAACGGCAACCGTTCGTTGATCTTGGCTTCGCCCAGATGACGCAGATCCAGATTGACGGCGGTGCCGCGTTCGGTCGCGATCACCCGCCCCTTCTGTTCCTCATGCCAGAAAGCCTGACTGAGGCGATCACGCGGCCCCAGCTCCATCTGCTTATTGATCGGCGACCCCAGCGGCGTCTCCGGTCCCAGCGCGTAATCCTGCAGATAACGGTAACCGTCGCTGTTGGTCAAGATCCCCCCCTCGCCACGACAGCCCTCGGTCATCAGAATACCACTGCCGGGCAGCCCCGTCGGATGGTATTGGACAAACTCCATATCGCGCAGTGCGACCCCCTGCCGGTACGCCAGCGCCATGCCATCTCCGGTGACGATGCCGCCGTTGGTGTTGAAACGGTACACCCGGCCTGCGCCTCCGGTGGCGATGATCACCGACTTGGCCAAAATGGTGGTAAAGGTGCCGTTGGCGATATCGAGCGCCAGCACGCCCTGACAGACGCCGTCGCTGACGATCAGATCGGTGACAAAATATTCATCGAACCGCTCGATCTGCGGGTATTTAATCGACGTCTGGAACAGCGTGTGCAAAATATGAAAACCGGTCTTGTCGGCGGCAAACCAGGTACGTTCGATCTTCATGCCACCAAAGGCGCGCACATTAACCCTGCCATCGGGCTTGCGACTCCAGGGGCAACCCCAATGTTCAAGCTGGTAATTTTCCTCGGCGGCGTGCTGCACGAAATACTCGACCACGTCCTGATCCGACAGCCAGTCACCGCCGGCGACAGTGTCGTCGAAATGGTAATCGAGCGAATCATGCTCCTGCACCACCCCGGCACAACCGCCTTCGGCAGCAACGGTATGACTGCGCATCGGGTAGACCTTAGACACCAGCGCGATCGACAGCTTGGAGTTAGCCTCGGCCGCCGCGATCGCCGCCCGAAGGCCGCCACCGCCGCCACCGATGATTAGAATATCTGTCTGCCGTATTTCCATTGAGACCTCTGAATCCGTTTATTCACTTGTTAAGACTCGATCTATTCGACCGCTTACCAAGGCTCGCGTGCAGGCTCGCTGCTTAACATTCAGGCCGCGGCCTCCCCCGTAGGAGCCTGCCCGCAGTAATTATTGACCGGTTAGCCGAACGACATCGCATAATCGCGTTCGACCTTGGCGATCCGGGTCTTAAACGCCGAGTACCAGCGCTGATGGCCCAACCGCTGCGCATCAAGGTGTTCAGCATCGGCTTTCCAGGCTTTGATCGAGTCCAGATCCTGCCAATAGGAGACGGTAATTCCTAACCCTCCTCGCGCCGATTCGAAACCAAGAAAACCGGCTTGCTGAGCAGCCAGGTCACACATCCTGTCGGCCATCTCGGCGTAACCATTGTCACCATCAGTGCGCAAATTGGTAAAGATCACCGCGTAGTAAGGGGGTTCAGGTGTCTTAGCAATAGCAGCGGGGGCCATAATCAGTGCATACCTTCCAGTCGCTCGGAGGCTTTCAACGCTTTATCGTAGTTCGAGCCGACTCGGTTGTAGAGTTTTGCCGGTGCCAGCTCGGCAGCACCTTCATCGCCTTCGGTTCGGTGTGCTTCGGCCATCTCAACATGCTCGTGACACAGGGTGACACCGTTCTCTTTGACGTAACCGCCGCCGGGCATCAGTTCACGATCGGTGATGTGATGAGCTTCGATACTGTCTTCGGTTTTGCAGATCACGCATCTGTTACGGTCACGTTTAAGAACGTCATCACGAAACTTTTGACGGATTAGTTTTTTTTTGGCGCTCATAGAAACCTCTGTTTAGGAGTGGGTGCTTGCCGACCTTATTGGTCAATAAAAATAGCGAGACGTCACGCCCGCAGGCTGTTTTTTAAAACGCTTATACTCCCACTGATATTGGCTTGGGATCTCAAGCACACATGATTCTACGCCTTGGTTTAAGGCCGTAACGGCAATATCAGGATCGTCACTATAAATAGCCGCTGAAGGTTCATGAAACATGATTTCAAACCCCTTAGCAGTCCTTCGAGCAACAGCGAAGAGGACTTTACACTCTGTCTTGCAGATTAATTTGTGTGCCAGGGTCATGGTAAAAGCAGGTTTACCGAAAAAAGGAGCAAAGATTCCCGAGCTCTCATTTTTCGGTATCTGATCAGGCAAAACACAGGATATACCACCCTTTTTCAAAGAATTAACAACACTAGACAACCCCTTCCTGCTAGCGGGCACCAACACAGATCCCGAGCGCTGACGGGCCCCCAAAACATATTTATCCAGCCCCTCCAACCTAGATGATTGATAAAGGCTTGTTGTTGGCCCCAAACTGGGCAAATGCATCCCAAGCACTTCCCAATTACCGAGATGAGGCGCTAAAACCAGCAACC
>JBFFKD010000312.1:0-3875 GCA_041555595.1 Motiliproteus sp. | reverse complement strand
TAAAGGGGAGTTCATACACGTTCCTTGTGTCGTTATTTAAAGGTTTCCTAAGGGCGTCCTGCCCTGAATCGATCTATTGCCCTAGTGGTGGGCCGAGCTACCGGGACCGCCGACGAAGCGTTTTTGCTGCTTGATGTTGTACATGATTCGATCGACCTCATCGATCATGCTATCAACACTGGTGTTGGTGTCAGCCTGGTAGCACTTGGCGCCGACACTGGTGGTG
This sequence comes from Motiliproteus sp., assembly GCA_041555595.1. Taxonomy (GTDB): domain Bacteria; phylum Pseudomonadota; class Gammaproteobacteria; order Pseudomonadales; family Balneatricaceae; genus Motiliproteus. The sequence continues at coordinate 3,649 of JBFFKD010000312.1, read as the reverse complement.
AGTGGTGGCATGCTATCGCGCTGCTGTTTGATCATATTGAGCTTACGTTGAATTCGAATCGCCAGATTTTCCATATCGTCTTGCTGGCGGACAAAAACCAGGGCCGCAAATTCGTCGCTGCCGATCCTGGCTGCGATGTCGGAGTCTCTCAGTTCGCTGTTAAGCGCATTAGCCATCGCTTGTAGCGCCTGATCCCCAGTGTCATGACCGAGTTGTTCGTTGATGGTATGGAGGTTATCGAGGTCGAAGTAGATCAGTCCGAAGGTATGGCCGTAGCGCTTGGCGACGCTGAGTTTATGTTCAGCGAGGACTTTAAAACCTTGGCGGTTATTGATTCCCGTCAACTCGTCAGTTAGGGTCAGCTGGTCGAGCATCCGATCCTGAATCATCAGGTTCAAGTCCGATTCAATCAGCGCTCTGAACGTTTTGAGTAGCTCGAAAAACTGTGGGCGATAGTTGGAAGGGGTTTGGTCCAAAATGCACAGAGAACCGAACAGCAGGCCATTGGACCAGAACAGTGGCACACCCATGTAGGAGCTGATGTTAGCTTCAGCAACTTCCTGATGATTGATCCAGCGTATATCGGCGCTGGCATCGGGCACATACAGTTCGCGTTTGTGCTCGGCGATGACGTGGCTGAAGAGATCAGCATCGCGCGGGAAGAAACTGCCGGTGGGATATAGGTTTAACTCTCCCTGATTGGAGGCCACTACTTGCGAGCCCTGACTGGTGGTTTGAAACACACAGACTGAGGGGGCGTGAAACAGTTGAGCGATCAGGTTGACGTTTTCCTGCCAGCGTTGCAATGAGATAGGCAGATTATCAGTTTCGAGTAGCCAAGCGTTCCAGTCAAACATCACGGTGGGTGTTACTCCTATTGCTCATTAAATGCCGCTTAATCAAAACAGTTTAGTCTATTGCTAAGCATTCGCTGTGCCGCTGGGTAATCGAGAGGGCTTCTATTCGGAGGGCTTTTTAGTAAAGAACTGGCCACCGCCGGTTTCTTCCTCTTCAGGAGGGGCTTCAGGTTCCTGGTTGGGTTCTAACTCTAGCGACAGTCCTGCCCCTGATTCGGCCGCGGTCGGCGTTGCTTTTGAATCGCTGGCGTCGTCATTACCGGCCTGTTTCGCAGCGCTGGCGGTTTTACCTTTGCTGATCAGTCGCATTCTCAGTGCCAGGTTGTTCTTTGAGTCAGCATTCTTCAACGCCTCCTCGGTGCTGATTCTGCCAGCTTTCCATAGGCTGAGTAGGGCCATGTCGAAGGTTTGCATGCCCGACGCGGCAGATTTCTCCATCACCTCTTTAACATCGTCTATATGACCGTTTTTAATTAGCTCGGCTATTCGCGGTGAGCCCAGCAGCACTTCGATTGCGGCGGCACGTTTACCGTCGGTGGTGGGCATTAGCCGTTGCGAGATGATCCCCTTCATGTTCAGTGAAATATCGAGCAATAGCTGTTTGTGGCGTTCTTCAGGGAAGAAGTTGATGATCCGTCCCAGGGCCTGGTTAGCGTTGTTGGCGTGCAATGTCGATAGGCACAGGTGGCCCGTTTCGGCGAAAGCCAGCGCGTGCTCCATGGTTTCGGCGCTGCGGATCTCGCCGATCAAAATGACATCCGGAGCCTGGCGCAGGGTGTTTTCTAACGCGTCCTGATAAGACAGAGTATCAACCCCGACCTCTCGTTGATTGATAATCGATTTTTTGTGGCGATGAACGAACTCGACTGGATCTTCGATGGTGATAATATGACCGGCACTGTGAGTATTACGATGGTCGATTAGCGATGCGAGAGAGGTCGATTTGCCCGATCCGGTACCGCCTACGAATAGAATCAGACCGTTCTTTTCCATAATCAACTTAGACAGCGTGGCGGGTAAACCGAGCTTTTTAATATCGGGGATATCGGTAGATATTGAGCGGATCACCATCGAATATTCGTGCCGCTGGCGAAAGATATTGACCCGGAACCGACCGAGCCCAGGTTTCGATAGTGCTAGGTTCATCTCTGGTCGTTGTTCGAAATCGCTGATCTGCTCTTCGTTCATGATGTCGTAGGCGATCGCCTTAATCTGACCCCGCTCCATGATTTTGTCAGCGATTGGCACCAGTTTACCGTGAATCTTCGAGCTGGGCTGGGCGTTGGTGGATAGGAACAGGTCGGCACCTTCGCGGTCGACCATGATTTGCAGATAACGATCGAGTTCTTCAGACATCAAGTTTTCCAGTTAAGGTGCCTGTATCTGTCTAGGCTTGTTCGCTGACGGCACAGGGTGGATTTATAAGGAACAAGCTTGCTATAGCGCTTGACCGGATATTGTATCTCAATCTTCGCTGCTGTCATGAGGGTTGGTCGTACACTGTGTTTTTATACCGTTATCTTTCTGTTTTTTTTATACATCTCTAGTGATGCGGGATAGGTTTAAGCTTATCGAAAGCTGCCTGTGCCAACCAATGTTGCCAAATAGTAAACAGTTAAACCCCTCAATAACGTAGATGTTCGCTTCAAGGGTGTTGATAATGGGTTCTTATGACCACGCACCGGCGCTCGCTAGGTAGCATTGACTGCGGTGAATAGAACCTGATGAAGGTACGGGCATGATTCGAACGTTACGCCTGACAACCGGCCTGATTATGGCCTGTTTTGTCATTTTGCACCTGAGCAATCATGCACTGGGCTTGGTGTCTCTGCCGCTAACCGAGCGCATACTCGAATACTTTATCGGTTTTTGGCACCATCCGCTGCCATCGATCCTGCTGTATGGATCATTTGTGACCCATTTTCTATTAGCGTTATTGTCGCTGTATCGTCGTACTACCTTGAGAATGCCCTGGTGGGAGGCGTTGCAGCTGCTTTTCGGCCTATCGATTCTACCGCTTATTTTTGGCCATGTTATTGGTACCCCGCTGAGTGCCGAGTTGATGGGGTTGCCGCTCAAGTATGAAACTACGGTGGGGATTATTTGGGCGATCGATAATGGCGTGCTACGTCAAACGGCATTAATGCTGATGGTGTGGCTGCATCTGATGATCGGGCTGCACTACTGGCAGCGACTGCGGCCAGGCTATCCGCGCTGGTTCCCCTTGTGGCAACTGTTAGCGTCACTACTGCCGATCTTATCGTTGTTGGGTTTTTTTCGTTTGGGTTACCAGCTTGGACCGATCGATTTGGCATTACGCGGTGCCGATCTTAGCAGTCAGCATCCCCAAGCGATGGCTACGATTAAAGGCTTGGAAGATCAACTGCTTAACGGCTATTTAGCGATGCTAGCAGTTGTTCTTTTGGCGCGTTATCTGCGCCACCAGTATCGACTCAAGATCGGTGCGGTGATGATTGATCATCCGTTGTGGGGGAGTGTTGCTGCACGTTCGGGCCAAACTCTGCTTGAAGCCTTACGGCAGGCCAATATTGCCCATTCTTCGGTATGCGGAGGCCGGGCACGTTGCACCACCTGCCGGGTTCGAGTGGTTAAGGGGCTGGATCAGCTGGCACCGCCGTCCGCTGACGAACGGCAGGCGCTGGCGGGGATTAAGGCGGATGCTAATGTTCGGTTGGCCTGCCAATTACAACTGATCCAGAATATATCCATCGTACCGCTGATCCCCCCCGAGATGGGCGCGGCTTACGTGCGTAAGCCTGGCGGGGTCGAAG
>JBFFKD010000311.1:0-3879 GCA_041555595.1 Motiliproteus sp. | reverse complement strand
CTGGAAGGCGAGGAGACCCGAGTCATAATGTTCGGTTTTGGGCATGAGCACGACAAGTTGTTGTATTCCAAGGATGTGACTGATACCAACCCATTCCAGGACGTGCGCGTCCGTCAGGCGGCCGCTCACGCTATTGATATCGACTCGATAGACCGTGTCCTGTTCCGAGGCAAGATCGAACTCGCCTCGCAGTTGGTGCCTGCAGGTATCTCCGGTTACTCTGAGGCGAATTCCAGCCGGCTGGAATACAACCCCGAGCGAGCGCGCGAACTGCTCGCTGAAGCGGGTTATCCTGAGGGTTTCTCTTTTGGTTTGAAGTGCCCCAACGACCGTTACATTAACGACGAGGCGTTGTGTCGAGCTGCGGCGTCGATGTTCGCAGCTGTTGGGTTGAACGCCGAGCTGAGTACGGGCCCTGTCAGGGACTACTGGCCTCAGTTACGCGAAGATGATTTCGATATGTACCTTCTGGGTTGGTCTCCCGGTACTTTCGACATGGAGCACCCGATCCGTTTCCTTAAACACACTCAGGATAATGAAAAGCGTCTGGGTTCATGGAACTTTGGAAACTATTCGAACGCCCGTATTGACGAGCTGCTGCCATTGATTCAGCAGGAGGTAGACCTTGAGGCCCGGCAACGAATGATCGATGAAGTTGTGGATATTTCTCAGAAAGAGGTCGCCTACATCCCGCTATACACTCAGCCGCTCATCTGGGCCGCAAGGGATGGCGTCGAGTTGGTGCAGCGTGCAGACAACTTCTTCCTGCTACGGTGGGTGACAATCAACTGATGCACTGCTGAGAGGGCCTGTTCAGGCGATGACCTATTTCATAATCAAGAGGCTGTTACAGTCAGTGTTTGTGATGTTGGCCGTCGCCTTTCTGGCCTTCTCGCTGTTTCGTTTTGTCGGTGATCCGGTCAGTCAGATGACTGGGGTTGAGACCTCATTACAGGATCAAGAGCAGCTGCGCGATGAGCTGGGACTCAATGACCCGTTTGTGGTGCAATTCTACGGTTTTACGACGGATATGCTGCAAGGTGATTTTGGCTTCTCCTACCGAACACGCCAGCCCGTCAATGAGATGATCGCTAGCCGGATCCCTGCGACGATAGAACTGGGCATCATGGCACTGATGATCTCGCTGGTTGTCGGTATCCCTGCCGGCGTCTACACAGCTCTGCGGCCGAGGGGTATTGTTGCGCAAACCATCCTCCTGACCACTTTAGTCGGGGTATCAATCCCCACATTCGTGATCGGAATTATGCTTATGTTCCTATTTGGCGTGCAGTTGGGATGGCTACCAACTTTTGGGCGCGGTGGAACAGTTGATCTTGGGGGGTGGACAACAAGTTTCCTGACTGTGGACGGCTGGCATGCCCTTATTCTGCCTGCGATCACCTTGGGTGTTTATCAGTTGACTCTTACCATGCGCTTGGTGAGAGCTGAGATGATGGAGGTGATGCGCTCTGATTACATCCGTTTTGCTATGGCTCGTGGCATACCGTTCCGAAGTCTCTATTACCGCCACGCCTTAGGGAACACGATGATTCCGGTTATCACTATTATCGGATTGCAGTTCGGTGGTGTGATCGCTTTTTCAATCGTTACCGAGAGCGTCTTTCAATGGCCCGGGATGGGCCTGCTTTTTCTTGAATCCATCCGCTTTGTGGATATCCCAGTTATGGGTGTCTATCTCGTTGTTATTGCATTCTTCTTTGTGCTGGTTAATCTCCTTGTCGATATACTCTATCTGCTGATAGACCCGCGGCTGCGTGTGAAGGAGGCTGTTTAGATGCTGTCCAGTTTGTTGCGCTCGGATGGGGTCTACTATTTCCTGCGCTCGCCTGCCGCAATTATCGCTGCATTAATCGCTTTGCTGATCATAGGCGGAGCAGTTTTTGCGCCCTGGATTGTCGCCTCCAACCCCTATGATCTTTCTAGTTTTTCGCTGATGGATGGTTTAAAGCCACCGTCTTGGCAGGGGGGCGATCCGAGATTCCTGCTTGGTACGGACGATCAGGGGCGGGACATGGTATCGTCGATCCTGTATGGCGCTCGGTTATCCCTGCTGATTGGCTTGACGGCTATGGCGATAGCTACGGTTTTGGGTGTCAGTCTTGGTTTGGCTGCGGGCTACTATGGGGGTCGGTTCGACGCGATCGTTATGCGGATCGCCGACGTGCAACTGGCTCTTCCCGCAATACTCACAGTCCTTTTGATAGATGGGATCTCTCGCGGTTTGCTGCCGGCATCAATTCAGGAGGAGCTGCGCGTGGTTGTGCTGACACTGGCAATTGCGCTGTCGTTATGGGTAAATTTCGCCCGGACCGCCCGCGCAAGTGTGTTTGTGGAGCGCAATAAGGATTATGTTCAGGCAGCGATGATCATGGGCATGCATCCACTACGAGTCATGCTTCGGCACATACTTCCCAATATTATGGGGCCCCTGCTCGTGATCATGACAGTTGATCTAGCCTCTGCAATTCTGCTGGAAGCAACCTTGTCATTCCTCGGGATCGGTTTGCCTGCAGACAGCCCATCACTCGGCACGCTCATTCGGATCGGCATGCAGTTTCTTCTATCTGGAGAGTGGTGGATCCTGTGGGTGCCGACGTTGTTTCTGGTGGCTTTGGTGGTTTCGATCAATGTGCTTGGAGACTTCCTGAGAGACGTCTTTAATCCGAGGCTACGCTAGTGCTGAGTGTTGAGAATCTAACTGTTCAGTTTTCAGGACGCTTCGGTACGCTTACAGCGGTGGAAGACCTGTCTCTGACCATCGCCAGAGGCGAGATTCATGGTCTCGTTGGGGAGAGCGGCGCAGGTAAATCGACTATTGGAGCCGCGCTTACAGGATTGTTGCAACCACCCGGGTTTGTCTCCAACGGGAGTATGCGTCTGGGCGATACTGACCTGCGAGCACTCACGCCGATGCAAGCCCATCACACGCGTGGCAAGCGTATTTCGATGATCTTTCAGGACCCTCAGACAAGCCTTAATCCGTTGATGACAGTCGAGGAGCAGTTGGTTGAAACGATTCTGGCGCATGAGAATGTGAGTGTTACGGAAGCGCGCGACCGATCTGTCGCTTTGTTGGAAGAGATCGGGATTACACAGGCGGCCAAACGTATCAAAGCTTATCCCCATCAATTCTCTGGCGGGATGCGGCAGCGTGTGGTTATTGCCTTGGCCCTATCTACTAATCCCGAACTGATCATTGCTGATGAACCCACAACAGCTCTGGATGTTGCGGTGCAATCGCAGGTACTTGAACTTATCCGCAAGCTTGCGCAAACCCGCGGTATCGGTTTCTTGCTGATTACACACGATATCGGAGTGATAGCTCAGATAACCGACAATGTTACGGTGTTGTGTGGCGGAAAAGTAATGGAGAGTGGGCCGACTCAGCAGGTGCTGCGCCGACCGAAGCACCACTATACACAAAGCCTGATGGCCGCGGTTCCGCGACTAGACCTGAAACTTGACCGTTTCCTGCTTCCGCCGAGTTCAGTGCGGCGCGTCACGGCGCCTCAGGGACGCAGCGCATCCGATGCGGAGACCTGGCTATGCTCAGGGGAGACGAGCCTGGGAGAAGGGCTTGCAATGCATCATATCAGTGTTCGATTCACAGGGCCGCGCGAGAGCTTGCTGCGCAAACCTGAAGTCTTTGTGGCATTGGATGATGTGACGATGGAGGTGCGTCCTGGCACAGTTATGGGGCTGGTTGGGGAGAGCGGGTCTGGTAAGTCTACGATCGCCAAAGTACTCACCGGATTGGTGCAGCCTTCGTCGGGGTCGCTGCAATTAAGTCAGAGATCTCTTCCGCTTGCCCGTCAGCGGGGTCGTAAAGATCCATCGCGTCGCCTTGTTCAGATGGTT
>JBFFKD010000310.1:0-3888 GCA_041555595.1 Motiliproteus sp. | reverse complement strand
TCTCCAGTAGCAGCGGCAGGCCGTCGCGGTAGATCGCCATGTCTTGCAAGAAACAACCGGATTCAAATTTGATCGCGTTGGCAGGTCGACCCAGGCAGATGATCTCCCAGCCGATAAAGTGGCTGTCGGCGGCCAGGTCGACTCTGGTGGCGCTATGGCCCAGCGCCCCGTCGTAGAGAATGGTTTCCTGCGGTAACCACTCCAACGTGGCATCGGTACAGACCTTGAGATTGACCTGTTGTTGCTGCGGTACGCCGTAGCTATCGCCTTTATAGATCTTGCCAGCCGACGGGGTGGTGATCAGTGCTTCGCTGCCGGGTTGAAGTTTGGCTGAGATCGTCAGTTGGTCGCCGCTGACCAGCCCGCCGGGCGGGTGTAGCAGGTAGACATGGCACACCGGCCCTTCGGGGTAAAACGGCCGTTGTACCCGCAACGGTCCCTGGTGGCTCAGACCGGGCAGGACGGTGCGGCCGTTTCTTGGTTCGAACTGTAGATCAATGCTGGCCTGCCATTGGCGCTGCAGGCCGAAACCGGTGATCTGCATTGGACTGTTGCTTAACGCCTGATTCATGGCGGGTCTCTGGGTAAGGGGGCGTTAGAGTGCGTATTAATAGCTAGAGCAATAACCAGACCAGTCGGGAAGGTTTTTGAATAAGGTTTGTGAATATTTCTCGATGGGGGAGGAGCGCCGCACTGGTGCTATCGATTAATGCTGTCGATGGGCACTCGGGGCGACGCCCGCGAGAACGGGGCGGTATGATCGTACGGTTGGTTTGATTCAAAAAGGTGCGCTTTTAGCGTGTTGGCGCTGTGTTGGTGCGGATTGCGCACCCTTTTGAACCGCGTAGTTACCGCTTTGCTGCGGTTTAAACCGTCAAGTACTCGCGTACCAGTTCGTCGCTGAGTTGATCGATGGTGCCGGTGGCGACACTCTTGCCCCGATCTAGGATGCAGAAATGATCGGCCACCTTGCGGGCGAACGGTAGTTTTTGCTCGACCAACAGTACCGTCAGACCAATTTCGCGGTTGAGCTTGCGGATGATATCGCCGATCTCGGCCACCACGTTGGGCTGAATTCCCTCGGTTGGCTCATCCAGAATCAACAGCTTGGGGTCGGTCACCAGCGCCCGGCCGATCGCCAGCTGTTGCTGTTGTCCGCCCGATAGGTCGCCGCCGCGTCGGTGCAGCATCTCTTTTAATACCGGAAACAGTTGGTAGATAAACTCAGGAATCCGCTTCAGCCCGTCGCTGCGCGCGGGCAGTCCAATCAGCAGGTTCTCTTCGACCGTCATCAACGAGAATATCTGTCGCCCTTGTGGGACATAACCAATTCCCAATCCTGCACGTTTTTCGGCAGACATCTTGCGCAGATCGGTACCGTCAAAATCGAGTTGGCCTGACTGGGTTGGCAGTAATCCCATCACACATTGCAGCAGCGTGGTTTTGCCGACACCGTTACGGCCCATCAAGCAGGTGCAGGCACCTGCGGGAACATCCAGGTTCAGATCCCATAGAGTGTGACTCTGGCCGTAGTATTGGTTCAACCCCTTCACTTTCAGCATCGCGGGTAATCCTTGTTTTTATAAACGTTTATGCGGAGGTCACAAACCTGCTACTCACCAAGGTATACCTCGATTACCTTGGGATTATTCTGGACTTGATCCATCGTGCCTTCAGCCAGCACCGAGCCCTGATGCAGCACTGTGACGGTACGGGCGATCGAGCGGACAAAGTCCATGTCGTGCTCGACCACCACCACCGATCGCTCGCCAGCCAGCGAGGTTAGCAGTTCGCCGGTACGGTCCATCTCCTGGTGGGTCATGCCAGCCACAGGTTCATCGACGAGTAGTAATTTAGGGTTTTGCATTAGCAGCATGCCGATCTCCAACCACTGCTTCTGGCCGTGTGACAACACGCCTGCCGGGCGGGCATAGAGCGGTTTCAGACCGGTCATCTGTAACGTCTCGTCGATTCGGTCGTATTCTTCGGAAGAAATCTTGGCTCTGAAAATGGGCCAGGTTCCTTTGTTACCAGCCATCGACAGTTCCAGGTTTTCAAACACGCTCAGCTGTTCAAACACGGTCGGCTTTTGAAACTTGCGGCCGATACCGGCTTCGGCGATCTCGGCTTCGTTCATTTTGAGCAGATCGATTTTCTGGCCAAACCATGCCTGGCCACTGTCTGGTTGGGTCTTGCCGGTGATGATATCCATCATTGTGGTCTTGCCGGCACCGTTGGGGCCGATGATGCAACGCAGTTCGCCTGGCTCGATGTACAGGTTGAGGTTGTTGATCGCCTTGAAACCGTCGAAGCTAACGTTAAGGTCTTCCAGATAGAGGATGGTGTTATGGCTCAGATCGAGACGGCTAGAGGCTTCCGGTTTGAGAAATTCAAACACTTCGTTACGCTTGAACCAGTCGGGAGCCATCCCTTTTGAGGTCAATTCCATAGCGGTCATAGCGGTGCATCCTTCAGGCTGGCTTGGGTGCTAATGGGGTCCGAAGAATCAGTTTTCTTGTTATCGTCTATGCTGCTGTCCTCCTTCTTTTTATTGAACAAACCGACAATCCCTTGCGGCAGGTACAGTGTGACGAGTACGAACAGGGCACCGAGTGCGAATAACCAAGCCTCCGGCATGGCGGCGGTGAAGTAGCTCTTGCCGTAGTTGACCAGTAGGGCACCGGCAACGGCGCCGAACAGTGTGGCACGGCCGCCGACTGCGACCCAAACCACCGCCTCGATCGAATTCAACGGGGAGAACTCGTTCGGATTGATGATGCCGACCTGCGGCACATACAGGGCTCCGGCAACTCCGGCCAGTACCGCCGATAGCGTGAACACCGCCAGCTTGATCTTCTCGACCCGGTAACCGATAAACCGCACCCGGGTTTCGGCGTCTCGGATCGCTACGCTGACTCTTCCCAAACGCGAATTGGTGATCATCCTGCACAGCAAATAGCCCAATGTCAGCGCTACGGCCGAGGCGATGAATAAGCCGAGTCGGGTGCTGTCGGCCTGTAAACTGAAGCCGAGAATATCCTTAAAGTCGGTTAGGCCGTTGTTGCCGCCAAAGCCCATCTCGTTGCGGAAAAATGCCAGCATCAGTGCATAGGTCATCGCCTGCGTGATGATCGATAGGTAAACGCCGGTGACCCTTGAGCGAAATGCCAGCCAGCCGAAGATGAAAGCCAGCAGTCCGGGGATAAGCAGCACCATGATCATGGCGAACCAGAACTGATCGAATCCGGCCCAGAACCACGGTAGCTCCTGCAGATTCAGGAACACCATAAAGTCGGGCAGATCAGGATTGCCGTAGACGCCGCGATCACCGATCTGACGCATCAGGTACATCCCCATCGCATAGCCCCCCAACGCAAAGAAGGCGCCGTGGCCAAGACTGAGGATACCCAGATAGCCCCAGGCTAGGTCGACCGCTACCGCCAGTAGCGCGTAGCACAGGTACTTACCCATTAGCGTAATGGTGTAGGTCGGTACATGCAGTAACGAATCTTCTGCTAGCAGTAGATTGGACAGACTGACGCCGACGGTGACCAGCAGCAACAGCGCCAACATGATCTGACCACCGCGGTCTTTCTTGAGGATTGTTTTAATGAGCATTATTTAACCCTCGGCCGCTCGGCCTTTTTGCGGGAATAACCCACGCGGCCGTTTTTGAATGAATAGGATGATAAATACCAGCACCAGAATTTTGGCCAACACTGCCCCCGCCCAAGGCTCCATTACCTTGTTGGCGATTCCTAGCGATAGACCCGCCACCAGCGTGCCCCATAGATTACCGACGCCGCCGAACACCACTACCATGAAAGAGTCGATGATGTAGGCCTGCCCCAGATTTGGACCGACAATGGTCAACTGGCTCAGCGCCAC
>JBFFKD010000309.1:0-3897 GCA_041555595.1 Motiliproteus sp. | reverse complement strand
GGATAAAAATCCCGGTTTTTTTATGTACAGGATGTACGGGAAGTTTTTGCTCCTGCAAAAACAGCACTTCCGCCCTCCATGGCGGTCGTATGCCGCGAGCGCAGGAGCGGCGATGTACAGGCTTTTTGTTCACAAACAGCGGGCAGTTTTTTGCTCCTGCAAAAACAGCAGTTCCGCCCTCCATGGCGGTCGTAAGCCGCAAGCGCTGGGATGCGCAGGCGCGGCGAAAAATTTAATTTTTAGCACCGATGGGCCGTCATGACTCAGCTTCCTGCGATTCAAATCGAAAATCTAAGCGTTAACTTTGATGACCGTTTTCAGCTCGACAATATCGACTGGCGGATCGAGCCTGATCAGCATTGGGTGATCACCGGGGCCAATGGTGCCGGCAAGTCGGCGTTGGCGGCGGTGTTGGCTGGTGTCGGTGAGAGGCTATCGGGTTCGATCAGCGGCTTACCCGAACGGGTTGGGCTGGTGTCGTTTGAAGCCCAGGCCGAGCTGATCGAATCCGAGCTGAAAAAAGACGATGCCGATATCATGGATGTGGTCAGCGAGGGGACCCCGGTGCGTGAAATTCTGCTGGCTGATTGCGCTGATCCGCAATTAGCGACCGAGCTGGTCGGCAAGTTTGGCCTGGCCGAGCTGCTGGATCGCTCTTTCAGAAAACTATCTACCGGTGAATCACGAAAGGTGATGTTGATCCGTGCGCTGGCCAGCAAACCGCAACTGCTGGTGTTGGACGAGCCGTTTGATGGTCTGGATGTCGATACCCTGGCGTTGTTGCAACAGCATCTGGCAAGTCTGATCGAAACCGTGCCGATGGTGTTGGTGTTGAATCGGTTTGACGAATTCCCCGACTTCATCACCGATATCGCCTACGTCGGTCATGGTGAGTTGCAGCACCAGGTTAAGCGAAGCGATACGCAGGCCTACGCCGAACTTTACCAGCTGTTGCACCTCAAGAGCTCCGACCTGGCGTTGCCACCGGCTGATGTCGATACCGCCATTCCACGGTTGGATTCTTCTCAACCGCTGGTGCGGCTCAACGGTATCAGTATTAAATACGACGATCATGCCATCATCGACAAGCTCGATTGGACCATCGAGCCGAACCAGCACTGGCAGCTCAGCGGCCCTAACGGTAGTGGTAAAACTGGCTTGCTGTCGCTGATCACCGGTGATCATCCACAGTGTTACGTCAATGATATCTTCGTCTTTGGCTTCCAGCGCGGTAGCGGCGAAAGCATCTGGCAGATCAAGCAGTTTATCGGTTATGTCTCAACCGCGCTGCAGTGGGAATATCGGGTCGGTACCGGGCTGCGCAATGTGATTATCTCCGGTTTCTACGACAGTATCGGTCTGTATAGCAAATGCACCGAACAACAGCGCCGGATCGCCGACCAGTGGTTGGAGCTGCTGGGGATGAGTGACCGTGCCGATCAACCGTTCAATAAACTCTCCTACGGCGATCAACGTTTGCTGCTGATCGCCCGGGCGATGGTTAAGCATCCGCCGTTGTTGATCCTCGACGAACCCTGTCTGGGGTTGGATGATATTAACCGGCAGCTGGTGTTGGCGTTGATTGAACGGATCTGCGCTGGCAGTGAGACCGCGGTGCTGTACGTCAATCATCACCCGGAAGATAAAATCAAAGGCATTAGCAACTATATGGCATTAGAGAAAAAATAACTGTGAGATCAAATTTATAGCATGATCGATCGATTGTTCCGGTTGGTGTAGAATCTGGACCCAGCATTCACCGGAGCGTGATGGTTATTGAATTTCTTCAGGGATATGAATTACTGGTTGTAAGAGATAGGTGTTAATCAATGACGATTAGAAAAAAAATCTATGCCGTATTGGTGGTGATGGTATTGGCGTTGGCTGCCCAATCCTCCTTTATGGTGCTTCAAACCAACCGAATTCATGATGCCTCGGTTGATATCGGTAAGATCTACGAGCCGATTGTCATCAAGACCTATCAGCTAAAAATTGCCGTTGTTCAGGTGCAGCAGTGGCTGACCGATATCAGTGCGACCCGAGGTCTGGATGGCCTCGACGATGGCTTTGATATGGCGCAGCAGAATTTTGATCTGGGTAACTCGCTGCTGGCCGAACTGGCCGCGCTGGATACTGAGAATGCGGCGCGCTACCGTGCCATCGTGCCCGTTTTTGCCGACTATTATGCCGCCGGCAGGGCGATGGGGCAGGCCTATGTCGATCAGGGACCGGCGGCGGGTAACGTCATCATGGGCAGCTTTGATACGACTGCTGAGGCGATCAATAAGCAGGTTGATGCGGTCATGGCCAGCGTCAGAGAACGCTCGGAACGCAATCTTGAGGGGCAGTTAGAGCATACGCAGATGCTTAAGAGCACCGTATTGGTATTGGCGGTGCTGTTTTTTATCGCGATGTTGCTGATGGCTCTGGCGGTGTTTAAAGTGCTGCTGGCACCTATCGAAGCGATGGCTGAGATGGCTAAAGACCTGGCTCAGGGCGAGGGTGATCTGACCAAGCGCTTGGATGAATCGCGTCGGGATGAGCTGGGTATCACGGCGGGCTGGATCAATCGTTTCGTCGAGCGCACTCATGGCACCATACAGACAATTAGCCAGGTGACGACCGAGCTGGACAGTGCCGCCGATCATCTCTCCAACTCCTCCAAGCAGGCCAGCGAAGGGATGGCTGCCCAGCTGCTCGAAACCGAGCAGGCTGCCCGGGCGATGAGTGAGATGCTGACCGCCGCGCACGAAGTGGCGCAGAACGCGACCACCACTGCCGCGCAGACCGAGACAGTTCACAGCCAGTCGCAGCAAGGGCGACAGATCAGCGACGATACCTCTGATCAGATTAATAGTCTGGTAGCCGAGATGGATAAAGCGCATAAGGCGATCGATCAGCTGGGTGAGGACAGCGCTAACATTGTGACCGTTCTGGATGTGATCAAGAGCATCTCTGAACAAACCAACTTGCTAGCGCTCAATGCGGCGATCGAAGCCGCTCGTGCCGGAGAGCAGGGACGAGGCTTTGCCGTGGTCGCCGATGAGGTGCGGACACTGGCCGGGCGCTCGCAGCAATCGGCCGAAGAGATCCAGGAGATGGTTGCCAAGCTGCAATCGAGTATGAGTGAGGCGACTCGGGTAATTCGCAGTGGCAGTGAGGAGGCGCATAAGTCGGGTGAGTCGGTGGAGCGAGTCAAGCATGCACTGGAACAGATCGATGACAGTGTTTCGGGTATCAACCAGATGAATACCCAGATCGCTGCAGCAGCTGAAGAGCAGAGCCATATCTCCAATGATATCGATACTAATATCAGTAATATCTCGCAGGTGACCCGGACCAATTCGGATAATGTCAGTGCGGTGCACCAGACCAGTGAGGATCTTAAAACCAGCGTCGATAAGCTGAACCAGTTGGTTAGTGGTTTTAAGATTTAATGCCGATGGCGCTGAGGCTTGATCGCAACAGCGCCTGAATCGTTACCAACAGAGTGAGATAGAGCGGCTGCTGTTGGACAGTGGCCGCTTTTTTATGCCTTAAACAGGGTGGCTCAGCGTTGCTGGTGCTGCTCGACCGAGTTCCAGAACGCGTCTATCAATGGACTCTTAAGCTTTTTCTCCAGCGCGAACAGGCCAACCTGGTAAGCGTCCAGCTCGGGTTGGGCGTCGATGATCCGTACTTGCTGCGACAATGGGCTGTTATCAAGCACAATCTTAGGCACGACACCGACTCCAAACCCCAGGCTGACCATGCTGACGATCGCCTCGTGCCCCGCCACCTGAGCGTAGATCTTGGGTTGAATACCTTTGTGTCGAAACCAGTGGTTGAGTCGTTTACGGGCGAGTCCCGATTCCGACACGATCATCGGTGTGGCTGCCCAGTGGTGGTCATCCCAGT
>JBFFKD010000308.1:0-3903 GCA_041555595.1 Motiliproteus sp. | reverse complement strand
GCGCCTCGGGAGCACTCGATATTTTGGCCAACGCCACAGTCGTGCCAACCCTTGAAGACGCAATTCAGGACTGCCCATTGGTTATCGGCGCCAGCGCTCGCAGCCGCAGCTTTCCATGGCCTATGCTCGACCCCTGTCAGTGTGCCGATAAGGCCGTAACCGAGGCAAATAACGCACCGGTTGCTATCGTGTTTGGCCGTGAGCGGATGGGGCTAACCAACGAAGAGCTGATGCAGTGCCACTTTCATGTGGCCATTCCGGCCGATCCAAAACACCCTGTGCTCAATGTCAGCGCCGCCATCCAGGTGATCTGTTATGAGATCTGGAAGACCCACCTAACAACGCTGCAACCGCCCGAGCACCAAACGAGCGACATACAAGAGAGCACCGAGTACCCAACTCAACAGCAGATGGAGTACTTTTACCAGCACTTAGAGCAAACGCTGCGTGACGTCGGCTTTTTGTTGCCGCAACACGAAGGCAAGTCGATGACCAAGCTACGCCGACTGTTTAATCGCAGCCGCCCCGAGGCGGTGGAGTTGAATATGTTGCGAGGGATCCTTAAAGCGGTGCAGAAAAAGGTCGAATCCGACTGACTATGGCGAGTAGAGCCCAATACCAAGCTAGCGTGTTGATCAACCGCGTTGGCGCCCAAGCAACAGCTTGGTTGTCTATGCTGCTGATATTGACAGCCACACTGATAGCGCTGCTAGCTCCCGCCGCCAACGCCGATGTACAGTTAATCCCAGCAGTCGACGCAGGCCGGGTTGGCCAACCGTTCGAACTAACCATCGAAGCCGCCCAGTTTCAGTCTGTGACCGGAACGCCAGACCTGACTGCGTTGAAGCAGGATTTTCGCATCCTCTCCAATCGCTCGGTCTATCTAACCGAAAAACGGACCGGCCGTACCGTCTATGTCTCGCGCTGGACTCTGAGCCTGAGCCCGATCCGGCCCGGCGCGTTGGTTATTCCTGCGATCCAAGTTAAAGGTGAATGGAGCCAACCACTGCCGTTTCAGGTACACCCCAAACCGCGCCAGCAGACCAAACCACTCCAACTCAAGACCAGTCTTTCGTCAACCGAAGCGTATCAGGGCGGTCCGCTAAGCCTGAGTGTGCAATTGTTCTACAATATCGCCTTGCAAAGCGCCGAGCTGACCCAGCCGAAAATCGATGGTGTGCGTATCCTGCGCCGGGGTGAACAGCGCAGCTATTCGCAGCAGGTTGATCAACAACGTTACCAGGTGATCGAGCAACAGTACTGGATTCAAGCACTCAGACCAGGTCGTTTTCGGCTACCTTCTCTACAGTTCAGCGCAACCGACAGCCTCGGAAAGTCGATCACCGGCCAGTCCCGACCGTTAGATTTCGCCATCAGCGCGCTGCCGGATCGACTGTCGTCTCAAATACAGCTAGTCGCAACCGAGGTTCAACTTCAACAACAGTGGCAGATCGCCGTTGAAACACCCCGTGCAGGCGATACCCTGGTCCGTTCTATCAGCATCGAAGCACAGGGAATACCCGCACAATGGCTACCCGATCTGCAGCTACCTACGGTCGATGGAATCAGCGTTTATCCCCAACCAGCCAAATTTGAACAGACCGAGACCAACGGTGTGCTGATCAGCCGTAAACAGGTCGATTTCAAACTTCTGTTGACCCAATCCGGAAGTTTCGAACTACCCGGCATCAAATTAGACTGGTGGGATATCGCCAGCGGCAACGCCGCGACCACTGAGCTCGAACCCATGACACTGCAGGTCGCTCCGTTCAGCATTGAAGCTGATACGGGTGCAAACACGACGACTGAGTTCACCGACGAAAATCAGATTTCAGACCCGCAACCAGAGGTTGATTCGACCGACAACCCTATCCAGTGGCAAGCCTGGATCTGGGCGCTGATTGCGGTTATCTGTGCCGGCGGCTGGACCCTGAGCCAGCAACGCAATAGCAAATTGACTGCACAATTGGCTCGAATCGATCCTAATCGAGTTCAGGCGTCATCAACCGAACAGACTCAAAACACGACAAACCACAGCTCAACCGCACTGGCGACAACCGAATCGCCCCAGCATACCCAATCCCAACCCTCAACGAGTGGACTGCATAACAGCTTTGAGGAGCTTGCCGAAGCCTGCCAGCTGAACGATCCAGAGCTGGCATACGAGCGTTTATTTGACTGGGCATCGATACACTGGCCACAAGTCGAGATCGACTCTCTGGAAGATATTGAACAGATGGCTAAAGATCCGACCTTGACCTATCTACTCAAAAACCTGGAACATCAACTGCTCGACCCGAGTGATAGCTGGCATGGAGATCTATTGCTCGAACGCATCGAGCGACTGCGACAACAGTCACGGCAGAAGCCCAGGCCACAACTTCAAGCGGCATCTCAACCACGCCACAGATCGCAACCGGCAATGGCTGCAACAACACAATCGCAGAGTCCGCCTCAGGCTCGCGCGCCGTTCCGTACCAAGGTCGGTGACTAAGATTATAAAACATCCAGGTGATAACTAAACTGATGCCCTTATCGCCGCTTCGATGGAAGGCGCTTTAAACTCGAACCCGGCTTCAAGCAAGCGGGAGGGAACCACCCGCTGGCCTTCGCACAGCAACTCGGCCCCTTCGCCCAGCAACAGTTGCAGCACCAACGCTGGCATCCGGATCAGCGCCGGACGCCCAAGCACCCGTCCTAAGGTTTTACTGAATACAGCGTTGGTGACAGGTTCAGGCGCGGTCGCATTGAACGCACCGCTGAGTACTTGATGGTCGATCAGAAATAGAATGATCGCGACCATATCTTCCAGCTGCACCCACGAAAACCACTGCTGTCCGCTACCGACAGGCCCACCAAGACCAAACCGAAAAGGCGTCAACATCCTTTTAAGAGCACCACCATGGCCAATAACAACTCCGGTACGCAACAGACAGACACGTACCCCTAGGCGCTCAGCATCCAACGCCTTGTTTTCCCAATCAGAGCAGAGTTTATGGGTGAATCCCGGCCGACCTTCACTGTGTTCGCTCAATACCCGGTCGCCCGGCCAGGAACCGTAAAAACCGATCGCAGAGCCACTGACGAGGACCGACGGCTTATGATTAAGCCGCTCGATCAGCTCGATGACAGCGGCAGTGGTTTCAAGTCGACTGTTATACAACACCTGCTTGCGTGCCTTGCTCCAGCGCCGATCCAAAATCGGCTCACCGGCTAAGTTAACGATCGCATCAATAGTTTCATCATCACCGATTTCGCTCAAATGACCGATAGCGCGAAATTTCTGTGAATCAACACCCAAAAACAGCTTCTTTAACTGCTCAGGTTTACGACTCAAGCCGATGATCTGGTTATCTTTATCGAGGAGCTGACGTATCAACGCAGATCCGATAAACCCGGACGCGCCGGTGATTAAAAGTTTCATCTCTGTAGGCTGTTCCCTGATAGCTGATCCGATACAATACCACCTCTACAGCATAGCAACCGATCTACAGAGGGGCTAATCAGCCATGTTTACCGGGATTGTCCAGGGTACCGCCGAAATTGTCGCCATCGACAGCAAGCAGGATTTCCGTAGCCACACATTGCTGCTCAACGACGCGATGTTGGACGGGCTGGAGACCGGCGCATCAGTAGCACATAACGGTTGCTGCCTGACCGTTACCCAGATCGATGGCAATCGGGTCGATTTTGATCTAATGCAAGCGACATTAGCGCTGACCAATCTAGGCCAGATAACGGTCGGGGACCGAGTCAACGTCGAACGTGCTGCGCGTTTCGGTGATGAAATTGGTGGCCACTCGATGTCAGGGCATATTCTCTGCACCGCTCCAATCAGCCAGATAATCGATTCACCCAACAACCGTCAGGTGTGGTTCGATCTACCACAACAATTTAGCAAGT
>JBFFKD010000307.1:0-3907 GCA_041555595.1 Motiliproteus sp. | reverse complement strand
GTAGTTGATGACTGTAGATTTGTTTCATACCGCCATTGCTATAAAATCCGCAGCTTCTTTGTGCAATCTCGGTTGGTAGTATGCAAGATCGGCAATCAATTCACGGCTCATGGGCTAGTCGTTGGACCTTTATTTTAGCCGCCACGGGCTCCTCGGTGGGGCTGGGCAACATCTGGAAATTCCCCTATATCACTGGCGAGAACGGCGGTGGCGCGTTCGTGCTGGTGTATCTTGCCTGTATCGCGCTGGTCGGGATTCCGATCATGATGTCGGAAGTACTACTGGGACGGCGTGGTCGTCAAAGCCCGACCAACACCTTCCGCGAGATCGCGGTCGAGATCGGCAGTACCCCGCGCTGGGCCTGGCTGGGACTGTGCGGGGTGTTCGCCGGGATGATGATCTTCGGTTTCTACAGCGTCGTCTCCGGTTGGGTATTGGCCTATGTGTTCTACTCGGCTGACGGCAGTTTCGCAGGGGCCGGAGTCGACCAGGTCGGAGCGATCTTCGATGGTCTGCTGGCCGATCCACAAGCACTGATCGTCTGGCATACGCTGTTTGTGGTTGTAGTTGCAGCGGTGGTTGCCCGTGGCGTGAACAAGGGGCTAGAAGCGGCAATCCGGATCCTGATGCCATTGCTGTTTATTCTGCTGCTATTACTGCTGGCTTATTCGATGAGTTCGGGTGCGTTCGGTCAGGGGGTCGAGTTCCTGTTTAATGTCGACTTCAGCAAGCTGAGCTGGAATTCGGTACTGATCGCGCTCGGCCACGCCTTCTTCACGCTGAGTCTTGGGATGGGATCGATGATGGTCTACGGCTCCTATATGCCTAAGACAGCCTCGATCGGTTCAACCGTATTAATGGTAGCCGCGCTCGACACCATCGTGGCACTGGTCGCCGGTCTGGCTATTTTCCCATTGGTGTTCGCCAACCAACTCGATCCTGGCGCCGGTCCCGGGCTGATGTTCGTGACCCTGCCGGTCGCGTTCGGGCATATGCCTGGCGGCCAGATCTTCGGTGTACTGTTCTTTGCCATGGTCGCGATAGCAGCCTGGAGTTCGGCTATCTCGCTACTGGAACCGGTAGTGGCTTACGTGGTCGAGCGGTTTAAGATCTCACGTACAGAAGCCTGTGTGATCTTAGGTGGCGTGGTTTGGGTGCTCGGTATCGGAGCACTAACGTCTTTCAACATTGGTAGTCAGTGGTCGTTCTTCGGAATGAATTTCTTCGATCTGCTCGACTTCCTGACTGCCAATCTAATGCTCCCCTTGGGCGGCTTGCTGGTCTGTGTCTTTGCTGGCTGGTGGGTCGGCGCGCCGATCACCCGCGACGAACTGGCGATGAAATCCGAACTCGTATTCCAAGCTTGGTTCTTCGTCATCCGTTACATTGCACCGGTGGCGGTGGCGGTCGTATTTATCATTAACCTGTGGCAGAAGGTGGCCGGTTAAAATGGCTTATTCTCGTGTAACCTTTGCCACTAAACCGCACGGTACGCCTCAGGAGAGACTATGACCCAGGTAGATCGCAGCGCGCTGGTTCTACACTCGGCCAAGCAGATGTTTGACCTGGTCAACGATGTCACCAACTACCCGGATTTTTTACCCTGGTGTTCGGGATCAGAGATCCTGGAACACAATGATGAGCAGATGCTGGCGCGGGTCGATGTAGCTAAGGCCGGACTTAAATACAGCTTCGTCACCCGCAATTCATTGCAGCAATCCAAACGGATTCAGATGGATCTGGTTGACGGGCCTTTCAGCAGCCTGACCGGTCACTGGAGTTTTGCCGAATTGAGCGAAGATGCCTGCAAGGTCAGCCTGAGTCTAAACTTCGATTTTAAAGGCAAGCTGACAGGGTTGGCGATGAGTAAGGTATTCAACCAGATTGCCGTGGCGATGGTTGATGCGTTCTGCCTACAGGCCGATAAACGCTACGGCTGATTGCTGCGCCGTCATAAACACAGAGATATGCGAGTAAACCTATGATCAACGTTGAAGTGGCTTACGCTCTGCCCGACGAGCAGAGAATTGTAGCGCTAAAGGTCGAGCCCGATTGTACCGTGCACGAAGCGGTGATTCGCTCCAAGATCGTCGAGTATTTTCCACAGATCGACCCGGACAACGACCCTATGGGTATCTTTGGTAAGGCCGTACGCGATCCGCATAAAGAGGTGATGCAAGAGGGTCAGCGAGTCGAGATCTACCGACCGCTGATCATCGATCCCAAGACCGCCCGGTCCAACCGCGCCGCCAAGCTCAAAGCGCAGAAGCAACAGGGCGAATGAAGCCGATCGCGCAAGGTTACTGCGAGGCTGGAGCGTCGGTGGTCGTTGCAGCTTTAGCGCCAGGGTGGTAATCACCGCTGAAGTGACTCAGCTTGTCATCTTTAAAAAACAACGTTAGCCGCTTGTGTATCAGCTCATCTTTACCGGGTTTTAGGCTATAGAAATAATCCCACCGATCCTGGCTGAAGGTATCAGCCACCATCGGTGTTCCCATCAGATAGCGGACCTGATTTCGATTCATCCCCGGCTTGAGCTTGTCGACCATCTCCTGGGTCACCAGGTTACCCTGCTGGATATCAATCTTGTGGACACCAGGGAAATAGGAACAGCCGCCAATTAGAGTCAATGACAGCAGTAAAACGGTAACGCTAATAATAATTCTTTGCATTTGGGCAGGGCTTCAATCAGACTGAATCGCAGCATAATACCCCATTATTCCGAATCAGCTAAGCGTTGTCTCCGACACGATCTCAGCAAACAGTGATGACTATGAGTGAAGAAAACAAAGAGCTGCGTAAAGCCGGTCTGAAAGTCACCCTGCCACGGGTCAAAATTTATCAGATCCTGGAGCGCGCCGGTGAAGGCGATCACTGGAGCGCCGAGAATATCTACAAGATTTTGATGGAATCAGGTGAAGACGTTGGCCTGGCAACCGTCTACCGGGTATTGACCCAGTTTGAAGCGGCAGGGTTGGTGGTTCGACACCATTTTGAAGGCGGCCATTCGGTATTCGAACTGGCGGCTGACGAGAAGCACGACCATATCGTCTGCGTAAAGTGTGGCCGGGTAAAAGAGTTCAGCGATCCAGAGCTCAATGCTCGCCAACAACAGATCGCCACCGAGCTCGGGTTCAGCATCTCCGATCGAACCGTTTATCTGTACGGCGTATGCCTGAGCGGCTGCCAGAGCGAAGAATAAGCCGTCATTGTGTTAGCACGCAGATAAACAAGCCGGCCATTGCCGGCTTGTTTGGTGATTGAATAGCGCTTTGTCAGACTTTCTCTCGATCCTCATCCTTGTTTCACCAGCGCCACCGCCTGCTGCAGACCTCGATACCGTCGATGTTCAATCCAGCGCCAGCATCTCTTCGGCGTGATCGATCGAACGCTGGGTAATATCGATCCCCCCCAGCATTCGCGCCACCTCTTGTACCCTTTGATCTTGATTGAGCAGCTTGATGCGGGTGCTATTGATGTCGCTATCGTCTCCCTGCTGCTTGCTAACGTATAGATGGTTGTGGCCGCAAGACGCGACTTGCGGTTGATGCGTTACACAGAGTACCTGGCTCGAATTTCCGAGTTCGCGCAACAGGCGCCCCACGACCTCGGCGATGGCGCCACCGATCCCGACATCGACCTCATCAAACGCCAGTACCGGTGTGTTGGAAGTCTGTGCGGTGACCACCTGAATCGCCAGACTGATACGTGACAGTTCGCCACCGGAGGCCACTTTGCTAAGCGCCTTGGCGGGTTGCCCCGGATTGGTGCTGATCAGAAACTCGCTCTCCTCCAATCCATGTGCTTTGGCGCTTGCGGCGGTCAATTGCACCTCGAAACGACTGGCAGGCATCCCCAGCTGCGCTAACTGCTCGTTGACTTGGAGACCCAACCGGTCGCCGGTCTC
>JBFFKD010000306.1:0-3935 GCA_041555595.1 Motiliproteus sp. | reverse complement strand
GTATCGACGCCTCAACCGTGTCACGTCGACTACATCGATTGGAAGACCATCTTGCGACACAGTTATTCGA
The DNA here is from genome assembly GCA_041555595.1 of Motiliproteus sp. Taxonomy (GTDB): domain Bacteria; phylum Pseudomonadota; class Gammaproteobacteria; order Pseudomonadales; family Balneatricaceae; genus Motiliproteus. The sequence continues at coordinate 3,865 of JBFFKD010000306.1, read as the reverse complement.
TCGCAGTGCCGATGGCCACTCCTTAACAGAACATGGTCAACTGTTGCTGCAAACCGCTCGCGATATGAACAAACGTGTCCAGAGCGCCACCGATGTACTGCAAGGTAAAAATCTTGAGCACGAAGGCAATGTCAGGCTGGGTGTCACTGAGGCATTTGGTAACTACGTGATAGCGCCGGAGTTGGCACAATTTAGTAAACAAAACCCCAAAATCACGATCGACCTGCTGCCGCTGCAGCGATTCGTCAAGTGGTCGAGGCATGAGGTGGATATTGCGGTAACCATCGAAAAACCACCCAATACGTCGTTGATCGTGTCCAAGCTGTGCGATTACCGATTGATGATGTATGCATCCAGAGACTATCTGGATCGGGTCGGACCGATACAGAGTCTGGACGAGATCTATAGTCACCCTCTGATCGGCTATGTCGACGACCTGGTATTCAGCGACCAGCTTTCCTACCTAGAGCGTTTGATTCCTGATTCCAAGCCAATCTACCGCAGTACCAGCGTCATCACCCAATATGTCGGCGTACAACAGGGGTTAGGGCTGGCTATTTTGCCCTGTTTTATCGCTCAACAGGATAGCAGCCTGGTTCCGGTTCTTGAGGGTGATACCAGCATTACCCGTACCTTTTGGATCGCCATCCATCCGGAACAAAAGAAACTGGCTCGGGTAGGCAAGGTTTGGCAGCACCTGAAAACACATGCAGCAGCAAACGCCTCAATGCTGATGGGAAAGGAGTAGAGACAACGATCTTTAACTTAAATACTTCACACCGCCGACCTCAACTTGCAGTCTATGAGTTTGCCATGGCTATGGAGCCGAACGTACAACCAAGGAGGTGAGTTTGCGCGCTACAGGCAGCATGAGGAGTAGGGCAGGAAAGGCGATTAACCAGGATATGGCCCACGACCCCATCCAGATAGTCAGAACACCCTCCACCCAGCCAATGCTTCTCAGGGTGCTGATAAGCGAAACTATGCAGGTCATGAAGCAAGACAGAATCAAGGGCATTACGATCGCGGCATAGCGGGGAGGGAGTTTACGCAAGGCAGTGGTGTCGTTAGATTTTGAACAGTTCATATGTGACTCAATGGAGTTAGCGCGGCAACGGTTGATGTCGGGTTGAGGCGTGCACGCTAACTATACCTAAATCAGACCCTCTAACAATTTGTGATCTATGTATCCAACCCCCCGACTCTAACAACACTAAGGGGTTTGACGACAACAGTTCCGTCTATTTGGATCCAGATATTGGATAGATTGGCGCTCTATTTCAAGGCCGCCAATGCAGGGCAAGCGTTACTGGATTATCAGGGGTAGAGCGTGCGCACCTCCGATTCCACCAGCGTTTGCAGTTGCCGGTAGCCAAATTCCTTTAACGGCTTGCCGTTAACAAAAAAGCCTGGCGTTTTAGTGACTCGCAGAGCATCAGCATCATCAAGGTCCTGCTTTATATGCTTGGCAATCATCAGGCTATTCATATCCAGCTTAGCTTTTTCCAAATCAAGATCGATAAAGCCAAGCACCTCCCAAAGCATCTCTGGCTGAGGATTGCCGTGCTGCGCCCATAGTGGTTGTGCGGCATAGACCTCCTCCAGCGTCTGCCAATATTTACCTTGTAGTTTGGCTGCCTCTAGAATCTTAACCACGTAATCCGACCGTTGGTGAAACGGGGCATAACGCATTACCAGTTTAATTTTACCGGGATAGGCAGACATCAATTTTTTTACGAAAGGATGGAAGGACCGACAGGTTTCGCAAGCGGGATCAAAAAACTCTACGATCGTAACTTTCGCATCAGGGTTACCGGTAGTTGGCGAGTAGTAGCGTTTCAGTGGTGCGGTTTGGGCTACCGAGCCGGAATTAGACCCCGAGGGTTGGTTCTGACTGTAATAGGCGATTAACGCAATCAGGCAGAGCAGCACAACGCCAACAACAGAGATCAACAGTTTGTTTTTCATTTACGAATCCGTTCCCTAGAAATATCGAGCTGTATATCTGTTTGATCTGCAAGTGACTTACAGATCGACCAATTGATCCCTAGTTTAACGGAACTCGAAGCAATGAATCGACACTGATGTGATGATGTTGTGCCTAACCTAAAAACTAGACCTCCTGACTCTTAGCGCTAGACGCACGTTCCATATTATCCGAGTCAACATAAAGCTCATCAGTGGTTCTGATGCTGCCGTGCCCCAAGTCAGCCTGCACATGAGCAAGATTGCGACCAGTCGCTACCTCCATGGAGGCTCCAGTATGTCTTAACCAGTGAGTGGTGGCCGCTCGAAGTTCAGCAGCTTCTACACTAAAACCGTCAACTACCAGTGAATGACAGCCTTGATCCAGTGCAACCTCGACTATATTGCGTAGCTGGCGACTGCCAATACCACGATTTTTTAGTCGTGACTCAACAACAGGCTCACCAGAATCCTTGGAGGGAAGGGGAGTCAGGCACCGATGCTGCCGGTAACGCTTGAGGAACTCTAAATACTCGTTGGATATAGAGATATCCCTTTCTTTGGCACCTTTGCCATAGGCACGGAACCACCAGTTTGATTCATGATCTCGATGAAAATGAGACATAACTGGCGACCAGGCAGGGCGTTCTGATAGCTCAGACACTCTGAGTTTAAGCGACTTAAGCGATGCTATAACGAAAAGGGTTCTTTCATGTAACGGGTCGTTATCGGCAAGTTTAATTGCAGAGTTGAGCAGATACTCCCACTGCAATGCAGACAGCCGTCGAACCTTGTTGATGCCCGTCTCTTGTCTCAGGTATGGACAGTTCTTTTTAACAATAGGGATCTGATTCCCAAAAGCATAATCTTCAGCCATCAGATAGTTGAAAAGGACGCTAAGGTTGGAGAACAGTCCTTGCCATGACTTATTGTTAAGTCGGCCCTTGCCCGACCCGGTAGAGCTAAAAGGACGCCAGCGATCATTGGGGATACGAATGCCGTTTACACTCAGAAACCTTCGCGCTGTGAGGGGAGCTTGCCAGCTGGAATCAGGCTTAGCCACGAAATCTGTGTATTCCTCTAGATCACGCCTTCTCAAGGCAACGATCGATTTTTTCTGAATCAGCCACGCCCAAAGCAAAAGCCGCTCAGCATCACCACGAAACTTGTCGTAGGTGTCCTGACTTTTCTTGCTGTAACTAGAGAGGAATTGTTTAGTGTAGCGATAGTCGTCTAAGGCACCGTCGACATCAATACCACAAACAAATGCTTCAATTGCCGGTGAGTGCGGCGGGAAGCAATCGCTTCTGGACATATGGTTGAAGTGTTTAGCCGAGTCAAACAGGGGTGATCCAGGAAAGTCTTTCGTCGACACGATAATTGCTACCTTGGGTTGGACAGAAACATCAGCCTTAGATGAGGAATAAAACACAGAGTATAGATACGACCCACTCATTTCCAGTAGTGTCTACTACTGGAAATACGACAACAGACTAACAATATAATCATTTACATCAAGTTACTCTTTCTAACCATTGATCTAAATGACAATAAACGAATAACAAACCTACCAGTTACTCAGCAAGCTACTCAATGTAGTTTGATTGAAGGCATTAATCTTTACTCGCCTTCATCAAGCGAAAGGCGAAATGTGTTTCCACTCAAACAGCATCTCCACACAACAAACATCGAATCCCAGCAGTTAAAGCCATAACCGACAAGCAACCGCAAAGCTGATAAAGCAGGCCGTCGTCTTTATCGCGCCAACAGCAGAGCGTCAAAACCATAAATGAGCTTGAAGTGCTCGCAGGTTAATCCGAAGGTGCTGAAGGCGTAAACAACCTGAGAGGCCAAATGTTCTCCATAGCTGTGTCATTGTTCGCTGGCCATGAGCACCTCT
>JBFFKD010000305.1:0-3942 GCA_041555595.1 Motiliproteus sp. | reverse complement strand
GTACTGGGGCGCGACCAGGAGGCGGCGCAGAAGCAGCCGCAGGGGCTATCTATTCGGGGCCGTCTCGAGCGTGCCGAAGCCGAGCCCTGGTACCGCTTCATCACCGATAATTTTGTTGCAGAACCGGATCACGCTGCGGCTTCTCAAGCGGATGCCTCGGCTGGGGGGGCTTTCGGAGCTAACGGTGAAGGCCTGTTGCAGCGACTGGACGTAGAGGTCGGCAGTTTGTTGGTAGGCGAGCTTGAGGTTGAACAGTTGCACACGCAACTATCACCGCAAAGCGACGGCTGGTTGTTGCAGCTCGATAGCCCAATGGCTCAGGGCACAGTCATGTTGCCGACAGCGCCGGCTATTCCTCAGATCGAGCTGGCATATCTGCGTTTACCCGGTCCGGCCCAAAGCGCCGATTCAGCCGTATTTGACAAAAACAGCACTGACAAACTGCCGGTTAAACCGTTCGACCCACTGCAGGATCCGTTGATCGGGGTCGATCCTCGGACGCTATCGGCGGCTCGAGTGACCATCTCCGCGTTGAGCTATGGTGTCCGTGAGCTGGGGCGTTGGCAGTTTGAGCTACAGCCCCAGTCCGAAGGCATTCGGATAGCGGACCTAAACGCCAAGATGGGGCACGTTGAGTTGCAGGCCGAGATCGATTGGCGCTACCAGCCGCCTGCGGCAGGAGCGGACTCCGTGGCTAGCGGGGTCGCGATGCACAGCAGCGACATTGAACTTGCATTTAAGACCGGTAATCTTGAGCAGGCGATGCAAGCCTGGGGGACTTCGATGGGATTGGAGACCGAGTCGGCGTTATTGAGTGGGCAATTTAATTGGCAGGGATCACCGCTGGCGTTTAACTGGCAAACGCTCGATGGTGAGGCGCAGTTGCAGGCAGATAACGGTCGAATGCTGGATACCGGCGGCAGTACCCAGGTGTTGAAATTGTTCAGCTTATTCAACAGCACGACCATCTGGCGTCGCCTTAGCCTGGATTTTTCCGATCTGGCCAAGGATGGTGTCAGCTTTGACCGGATTAGCGGTCATTATCGGATCAGTGATGGCATGGTGAATAGCTTGACGCCGTTGACGGTGACCGGTCCAACCATTGACCTGTCGGTGGAGGGAGCGTTAGATCTGGTCAACGAAACCATCAACCAGCAGATGTTGGTATCGCTGCCGATCAGCGAGAATCTGCCGGTAGCTGCGGTATTTCTGGCGACACCGGCGGTTGCGGGTGCAGTTTTCTTGGTAGAAAAGCTGATCGGCGATAAGCTCAGAAAAGTCACTTCGGTGCGTTACAGTATCAGTGGCGATCTGAGGGATCCGAACATCAGCCCGATCAAGTCCGGTCAGCAACTAGAGTCGAATCCGGTAGAACGTTAAAAGTCTCCGTCATCGGTCCCTATCGGTGGTGCCGGACGTTGTTAATAAGGAATGAAATGTGGATCAGTTAGACCGTACCGCTACTGCCGCTGGATCAGCCAGCGGTAACAATATGTTTCGTAAAACCTTTCCGGTAGGTCCGTTGCAGTGTAACTGCACTCTGCTGGGTGACACTGAGACCGGCAAGGCGATTGTGATCGATCCCGGTGGCGACGCCGATAAAATTTTGGCGTTACTGCAAGCCAATAACCTACAGCTGACTGCGATCTATCATACCCATGCCCATCTGGATCACGTGTTGGCCGCTGGGGAGCTAAAATCCAAAACCGGTGCGCCGATCTATCTACACGATCAGGATAATTTCCTGTGGGATATGATCGAACAGCAGTGCCAGATGTTTGGAGTGCCCTATACGCCTCAACCCGATCCGGACAAGGCGATTGCCGATGATCAGGATCTGGGCTGTTGCGGCGGTGTGGCGATCCATACGCCGGGACATACGCCGGGGTCGACTAGCTTCTGGTTTGAGCAGGCAAACCTGCTGGTTGCGGGTGATACCCTGTTCCGTCGTTCGATCGGGCGCACCGATCTGTGGGGAGGAGATTATGGTCAGATTGAAAAATCGATAAAGGAGCGGCTCTACACGCTCGATGAGCAAGCGTTGGTGATCACCGGTCATGGCCCGGATACGACCATCGGTGAGGAGCGCGAGGAGAATGCAATTGTTCGTGCCTGATGCGTTGCGGTTGAAGCTTAAGCCAGGGTTGGGTTTGATGCTGGCGGGGCTGTTATTGGGTGCATCGGCTTCGCTAGCACAGGCTCACGAAGGCAAAACTCATGTGGATGCGCAGCAGGCTAATATTGATCACCGCCACTCGAATGAGCCTGCGTTTGAAGATCAGCCTGATCGGATCGATTTTTCATTGACCACCGACCTGGGCTCGTGGCAGCTCAGCAGCTTGCGCGGTAAGGTAGTGCTAGTGGTGTTCGGCTACACCAGCTGTGCAGATGTCTGTCCCACCTCATTGCAGATTCTAGCCGAAGCATTCGACCAGCTTGAGCCGGAACTCCAAGAGCAGGCACGTGGGGTCTTTGTCAGTCTAGATCCTGAACGTGACGATAATGCCAAGTTGCGTCAGTACGCCAGTTTCTTTCATCCCAATATCATCGGTGTAACGGGAACCCAGCAGCAGGTGAAAGCATTGGCCGACGAACTGGGGGTACGCTTTAAAATCAATAACCCGGACCAAGAGAACTATAGTGTCGACCACTCCACCCTGGCGTTTGCGATCGACCCGCAGGGGTATAAATTGATGGTGTTGGTCTCGCACGCGGCGCCGCCATCATTTGTAGCACAGTTGATCCGGGATACGTTACAGCCGGTCGCTGATCCTGTCGTTAGTGCCGAGCAACTAAAGGCGGACAGCTAATGACCAGCATCAGTCACAGTGCGGGTGAAAACCGAGTAGCCGTTATCCAGTTGGTCAGTGGCAGCGACTGGCGGGTTAATCTGGAGCGGGCGGCGTATTGGATCGCTCAGGCCGCCCAGGCGGGTGCCAAGTTGGTTCTGCTGCCGGAGAACTTTGCTGTGTTCAACAGTTCGCAGCTGGTTGAGCGTGGCCGTGATGAACTCTCTCCCCAGGGGCCTATTCGCGGTTTCATCGCCGAGCAAGCGCGCCAGCATGGGATCTGGATTGTGGCCGGATCGTTGCCGGTGCTAAGTACTGATGGCCGTCGAGTTCGCTCTGCTTGCTTGGTGGTCGATGACCAAGGTATCGAGCGGGCGCGTTACGACAAGATCCATCTATTTGATGTTGATGTGGCCGATAGCCAGGGCAGTTATCGTGAATCGGATCAGATCGAACCGGGTGGCACGGTAGTGCTGGTCGATACGCCGGTCGGACGGTTGGGTTTGACGATCTGCTACGACGTGCGGTTTCCACTGCTATATCAGAAACTGGTGGAGCAAGGGGCGCAGTTGATCAGTGTGCCGGCTGCTTTTACCTATGCTACCGGTGAAGCACATTGGCAGGTGCTGCTGCGGGCCCGCGCGATAGAGACTCAGTGTTATCTATTGGCTGCTAATCAGGGTGGTGTACATAACGCTAGCCGACAGACCTACGGCCACTCCATGGTGGTCGATCCTTGGGGTGAGTTGTTGGGTTGTCATGCCGAAGGTGAGGGGATGGTATTAGCACCGGTCGATCTGGACCGGGTGAGCCAGCTGCGTTCCCGAATGCCTATTCAATCGCACCGACGTCCGTTGGAGGGTTCGTTGTAAACGGCTACCACAGCATCCGTTTGAGGGTGCCGTCGCGGTCGATAAACTGATGTTTGAGTGCTGCCAGTGCGTGTAGCGCGGTGACCGCCAGGACGCCATAGGCCAGAAATTCATGCACGTCGGTGGCCAGATCGCGCCAGTCGTCGCTGATCGTCATCAGGGCAGGGAGTTCAAGACCGGCGTATAGTTCGACCCCTTCACCGGCTGAGGTCGAGATGATGTAGCCGCTGACAGGAATGATCACCATCATCGCCAGTAGCAGCAGATGAACTGCCTGCGAT
>JBFFKD010000304.1:0-3952 GCA_041555595.1 Motiliproteus sp. | reverse complement strand
GTTTGAAACCGCCAACCAGATCGAGGTGGCTACCGGGGCTGAGCCACTGGCCTTGGATCAACGGTTGTTGGCTCAGGGTGGCACAACTGATGATGTCGGCTTGTCGGCACTGCTGCGCCAAGTCATCGACCGCGATCACAGGGAGGCCGCGTGTCCGCATCGACTGGGCCAGCGCTTGCGCCTTGGCGCTATCGCGTCCCCAGACCTCTATCTGTTGCAGGTCGAAGGCGGCAGCGTAGGCTTCGATCAGGTTGCCACTGACGGCGCCGGTCCCTACCACCAGTAACCGTTTGCTGTCGGGGCGGGCGAGGTAGCCGGCGGCCAATACTGATGCTGCAGCGGTTCGACGGGCGGTTAGTTCGGGGCCATCGATCATCGCCAACAGTTGACCGGTTTTGCCGCAGCTGAGCAGATAACTGCCATGAATCGTCGGTAGTTGACGTACGCTGTTGCCGGGGAATACGCTGACCTGTTTGACGCCGATATAGTGTCCTTCGATCCAGGCTGGCATCAACAGGAGCGTGGCGTTGGCCTCTTCTGGCACCTTAATGTCGTGATGGTGCCGTACCGGCATCACGCAACCATCGATAAACTGCAACCGTAGCGCCTCAATCAGGGCTAGCCAGGGCAGGGACTGGCGGACTTGGTCTGCGTCGATAATCATGGATGATCCTTGGGCCGGATATTTTATGTTCGCGCTCAGATGTGTTTGTCAGGTGGCTAAAGGTGTTAGCAAATACCACTGCTAAAATGAGGCGGCGACCGCCGTTAAGGTCGAGCCCGAATGATAGCCCAGTTCATCACGACTCTAGCGAGGACGATCCGCATGCTCCGTTTTTTGATGGCAACGGCAATAGTTTTGCTCAGTACTGTTGGCCTTGCCAATGAGCCGGTTAGCACCGGTTATTGGGGAAAGGTTGCGATCGGGCAGCACGATACTATCGCTTATCACTCGCCAGCAGTACGCCTCTCGCACCGGCCAGAGCAGGGCGATAAGCGTTTTGTGGTGCAATGGCAGGGCGCCGACTGGTATTTCGCTTCGCAGGCTTCGGCTGATAAGTTTGCCGCCGAGCCACACCGCTATCGCCCCCAATACAATGGCCATTGCTCCAATGCCTTGAGCCTAGGTGAGGGCTTAATAGTCACCGATGGCACGGTGTGGGAATTTTTCGGCGATAATTTACACCTGTTCTACGCCGAGCGGGGGCGGCAGCGCTGGCTCAATGGCGATTGGCTGAGCTATAAACAACAGGCCGATCGCGCCTGGAATGCTATTTTGTCGCCGTAGCGAGCGCTTAGTTGTCGCTTGCTGCCGCAGCGGATTGAGGCTGGTCGGGCGGAATTATGACCGGCTGTTCGAGTTGTTCTAACGGAACCGGCTTACTGAATAGGTAGCCCTGGCCGTAATCGCAGCCCAGATCGCGCAGCAGCTGCAGCTGTCCCGAGGTTTCGATCCCTTCGGCAATCACTTTAATATCCAGCGCGTGGGCCATCGACATCAGGCCGCCGACAATTTTTCGATCGTCGAGGTCGGTTTCGAGCAAAATGACGAAACTGCGGTCGATCTTGAGGGTGTCGACCGGCAGGCGCTTGAGTACTGCCAGTGATGAGTAGCCGGTGCCAAAGTCATCGATCGATACCTTGATCCCCATCTGTTGCAGTTGTTCGAGGGTATCGATAGCGGTATCGATATTCTCCATCAGGGTTGATTCGGTAATCTCGACTTCAAGTAAACGGGTATCAACCTGAGTTTGCTGGACAATAGCGCGGATATTTTCCAGCAGGTTAGGATCAGCAAACTGGCGCGGCGACAGGTTGACCGCGATATGTTGACTGCGGCCCTGTTCGGACATCTGCTGCTGCAGGGTGTTACAGGCTTCACGGATCACCCAGTAGCCGATATCGATGATCTTGCCGGCGTCTTCGGCCACGCCGATAAAGCGATCCGGAAACAGCAAACCGTCCGTTGGGTGTTGCCAGCGAACCAGCGCTTCGTAGCCCATCACGCGGTCGCAGCTTAGATCGACCAGCGGTTGATAGTGCAGGACAAACTGATCGTTATTGAGCGCATCGTCGAGGTCGTGTTCGATATGGATCCGTTCCAGCGCCTGTTGTTGCAGAGCTTTGTCGTAGAAGCGGTAGTTGCGTTTACCTGCGTTTTTGGCCGAATACATCGCCATATCGGCGTGTTTGAGAATATCTGAGGCAGCATCACCGTCGGCGGGAATCATGGTGATACCGATCGACGGTGAAACGATAAATTCCTGATCGTAGATCGATACCGGTTCGGACACCGCTACGATCAGCTTTTTGGCGATCCGGCTGATATCATTGATCGATTCACTGTCGAGCAGCAGGATACCGAATTCGTCGCCACCGAGCCGGGCTACCAGGTCACTGCCGCGTACTACCGAATTTAGCCGTAGCGAGATCTGCTTCAATAGCTGGTCACCGGCGTCGTGACCGATCGAATCGTTGATCCGCTTGAAGTCGTCCAGATCGAGGTACAGAAAGGCGATGTTCTTTTTATAGCGCACCGCTTCTCGTACTTTTTGCGTCAGTTGTTCGTTGAGTAACCGTCGGTTGGCTAGGCCGGTCAGGTGGTCATAAAAGGCCAGCTCTTCGAGTTCGAGAGTTTTCTGTTTGACGATCGCTCTCAGTTTGTCGGGTTGGCGCAGGATAAAGTTGAGTATCCAGGCTGCCAAAGCCGCCAGCACGATACTGAAGCTATAGCCAAACAGTGCGAGCCAGTCCGGACCGGTTTTGATGCTACTCATCGATAGTGTCCAGCTGGCGTTGGGTACCGGAATCGTGACACTGTGCAAGCTGTCATTGAGATCGCTGGTTGAGCGGGCAAACACGCTAGCTTGGCCGCTCTGCGGATCGATGCGCGAGAGCTCAAAGCTATAGCCCTTGGTTTCGAGCTGATCGAGTTCGGTCGCTTGCAACAGGTCTTCGAGAAAGATCAGCGCTGAAGCGAAGCCCCAAAATTGTTCGGTACCGTTACGGTTTAGGAACACCGGGTTGCGACCAATCACGGCGATGCCGCCTTGCACCAGTTTGAACGGGCCGGCCAACGTTAGGCGGCGTTCCTTAATCGCATTGATGGCTTCGTGGCGGCGCTTGTCGTCCTTTAACAGGTTGTGGCCGATCGCCTTCTCATTACCCGCCAGTGGATAGATCCGGCTGATGATGCCGTTGGGTGCCAGCTGCAGGTTGGAGACACCGCCGATGGTGCGCAGCACCGCATCGGCATAGAGATCGAATCTCTCGAACTCGCCGCCTTGTTGGATCACCTCCTGAACCAGGATATCGGTGGCGGACAGTGAACGCGACAGGCGGCGTTCGATCGCAGAAGCCTGGGCTGCGACGATATCGCTCATCAGCAGTTGTTGCTGATTTTTGCCGATGGTCTGTGCCATGTAGGTCCAGTAGCTACCCAAGCACACCAAGATGATCAAGGTCAGAATGCTGACTGCTATTCGGTTCGATCTACCCATAACGTACTGTCCGATAACGACTATTCTTGCCCACAGTTTTACCGAGTCTACTATTAATCGAACGGCTGGTCATAATGATTGGCTCCGTTGCTCGGTCGATAAGATTTGCTTGCCCAAGGCTTGATGGACGGTGATCAAAAAAACCGAGCATAGACCGAGCAAAGATATAAGTAATTGATTGTTGTCAGTCCTTGGCGTGTTAATCAACCATCCCGGCGTCTGCGCTAGAGCAATTTGATCCTGCAGTGATCGATATGACTGTCTACCTACTCTGGCTATCGTAACTGCCTTCGTTGGCTGCTGCCGCTGGCCGGCCGATTCCGGGTCCCTGAATGGGAAAGATTACAGCCCGAGGCGATCGCTGGCACTGATCCGATGACCAGGCTTCATAACCAGCAGGCGCTTTATCAGTTGGTGCTACCGTTATGGGGTTCGGGTTTGCTGGCCACAAC
>JBFFKD010000303.1:0-3961 GCA_041555595.1 Motiliproteus sp. | reverse complement strand
GCTTCCACCCGAGCACACGGATCCGCTGATCGCATTCCTTCACCGAGCGATACGATTAGCGGTTAAAGTTTTGGCTGTATTAATGACGCTGGTTATCTTTTGGAGTATCGCAGACGTGGTCTACGTCTTGTATGACCGGCTCAGTTCTCCACCCATTCTACTCCTTGATATCGATGATATTCTGCAGACTTTCGGTGCGTTTATGGCAGTGCTGATAGCCATTGAGATCTTCGTTAACATCAGGCTCTATCTGGGCAGTAATGTCGTGCCGGTTCAGCTAGTGATCGCAACGGCTCTGATGGCTGTCGCCCGAAAGGTCATCGTCCTCGATCTAAAATTAGTCTCGGCTGAACATATTGTCGGATTAGCACTGGTCACGATAGCACTGGGAGTTTCCTATTGGCTGACCTTCAAACAAAGCAGGCCCTCGGTTACCGACCTCACTGATAAAACACGTTGAAGAATATCGAGCCCGGTTTGGTCATCTCGTTCAATTTTTTATGAGACATCGCAGACACTTAAATGACCCGCATAATCTGCGGTGCAACTTCACGAAATACCTGTGTTAGCGTATCGTCTTCCAGCATCGCCGCAAATCGCGATTTGTCCATCACCTCGAAAACGCCACTATTCACCCGTACGTAAACCCTGCCGGTGGATTCATCCACGAAGTTGACCTGGGGGATGCGTGCAAGGCACTGTTTGAGAAAGTCTAAATTTTTTGGTACATCAAGCGTCCGACCGTGGGGGTAGACCTCCTCGGGTGATTTAGCCTTGATATTGATTTTATGATAGCGCTCGATATCGATAAAGCCTGTGACCTTGACGATGTTGAGTGCCGCCTGAGTGCCGTAGGCGATCGTTTTCGGATAGGTGCCTTTGGGCACGCTGTTGTCGAGGAACTCATACTTCAGCAGCGGTTTATCATAGGCCAGCCATTTGAAGAGGATTTTCGGCATCCCAACGTAGGCTTCCACGCTATGCCCGAGAAAATCCTCTACCGCCTTGTAGCGCCCTCTCTTTATCCCGCGCTCCCAGCCCCGCTCGACGGTCGCCTCGGGTGGCGTGACGACAAAATACATATACATAGTGTCTGCAAATTTTGCATAGGTCCCGTGGAGGATACGAGCAATCTTCTCACTGGCGAAACTGTCGAAGCGAAAGCGGTCCACCATCAGATGAGGAATAGAGCCATCCCGTTGGGCCTTATCCCGAATATACTGATCAAGCTTGGCATCGATCGCGATCACCTCGTGACTGGTGAGACGGCCGGCATATTTATAGGCCTCCCCCAAGGATTCATAATCGAGCAGCAGGCGTCGCCAGATATCGGGACTGATCGTGTTATAGCCATCGGGGTCGATTCCCCGTTCGCCGATCATCTGTTTAAGCATCGGACGAAGGGAACTTTTGCCAGCCGCCGACGCACCCTTGAGGCTGATAATGATCGGCTTCTCGGCAACCTGGTAAGGCGTGTAGCCCTCTGTCTTGATGGCTGATGCCACCTGGGGGGCGATGATTTCGCCGATCAGCTGACTACCGTATAGGTTGCAGACCCGATCCGTCACCAGCGTGAGTAACAGCGACCGATCAACGCCGATAAAACCACTGGCACTGGCCATGGAGCCGAGCACTTTGTAGAGGCTCTTAAAGATGGCCGCGTTTAGCGGATCTTCAGTGGCCAGCCCTTTCTCTTTGTAGGTCGCAATCGCCTGACAGGTCTTCTCATGAATCGACTCCATACGGCTAGGCGCTTTTCTCCGTTTGGCGAATAAGCGCGCAATTGAAAAACCGGATGGTGCTGGCGAGGCCTCTGCAGGTTTAAATAAGGTGGCCTCCAACTCCTGCCCCACCAGAGAGGACACCCGTTCGCGCAGATCGGCGTGGGACCGCACAATATTCGCCATCAGGGGCTGAATATAGAGATCTAGCACCTGGTTGGCGATGGCACGAAAGTTCTTACCAAGATCCTCCTCTTCCTCGCCTTCCGATACAACGATATCGGTCGTCATCCTGACGATCAACTCGTGCAGGGCCAGACGTTCTGGCCTAAACACCACCAACTCCTCCGCCGGTAAACCGGTGAGGCGGGCAATTTCGACCACATCCGTCAGGTTGGAGGTGACATGTTCTGGTCGATGGATCGTCTCCAGTTTTAATAAGGCCGCCGGCAGATCAGCCTCAAGACCGGGGGCCCAGGCTGAACAGCCCTGGCCATCGATCGGTACATCCTGTGTCAATTCCACCACCCTATATTCCCAACTTTTGTCGATTAGGAGCGTCTAGGCTCGAATATCATCACTGCCTACGATCGGTACATCCTTGCCAGGCTCCAGTCCCCCCGCGAATGCAAACCCGAAATGGCGCCTAGGGCGATCCTGTCGAAAAACCGATGCTCATGAACGATCTTCCGTCCAAAATTTAATCCCGAGAGCGCGCGGCATCTAGGTACTGGCTATCCCTAAGACATTGATCATGAGACATGTGTTAATGTTTTTCCATCGTAAACCGAGCATGTTGATCTGATCTATCAACATCCAGTTCACAGTAGTGTGTTCGCACTGCGTTGGGCAGTTCGTTTAGACTTTCGCTCCGTGAGCAAAACGTTAGCTTTGGGTTAACTCCCAACGCCAGTCCACGCAGGACTGACAAGTGAGGTGACGAGAACTTTTCGGTCACTTTTAAAGGACTAGAAAATATGATGAAAACGCTGATATGGCGGGGTGGGTAGTTCCTAGCTACACTCATTTTCATGCAGAAAATATTATCCCGTCTTTTAATTAGCATATTTATTATGCTTTGTAGCGTTCCGGCTTTAGCGCTCAATATGAGTGTAGCTACGTACGAAATCCCCAACATACTTGAGCCAAACAGGAGTGGTAGTTATGACAAAATATTACTCGCTGTCGAGCATGCGTTAGGGGAGGTCATCGACTACAGCGTATTCCCTCCAGGTAGAGCTAGGGTTCTATTTGATAGCAAAAAAACCGATTGCATCCTGCCTTTTGATGCTGATTTTTTAGAATCAAAGGACGCATTAGTTCAAAGTGACTCCTTAAATTTAGCAAAAGCTTATATCTTTACAAAATCAGGCCAGCAACCTCTAAACTCTATCGATCAATTGGCTGGGCTGTTAGTCGGTGTTCGCCATGGGATGGCGTTTGGGAAAGATTTTGATAAAGCCAATCTTTCTTTAGTTCGCACTGCTTTGTTAGAACAAAATATCCAGTTGCTTAATAGAGGGAGGATTCATGCGTTTGTTGCTTATGAACCAGATATATGGGATGCATTCAATCAGTTACAAATCAAGCCTTTGAATTATGATCCTCTTGCTCCTATTGTCATCCACGAGGATTCCATACTCTGTCACGAAACTCCAAAGGCAAGACAATTTATACAACGATTTAACCTCGAGCTTAGAAAGTTGAAGGATAAAGGCATCGTAAAAGAAATATTGGGGGATAGTTATGTTGCGCCTTGACTTAATTATACCGAGTTACAAGTCTGGTTCGGGCGAAACCGCCTGCCAGCGGTCACCGTCGCTACGTTCGCTTTGCATATGGTGTGATCATAGATAGCAGTATACATAAGCAGTCGGTAACGGTTTGTAATGGCGCCATGATCGGAGGTCGGTAAGCGTTAGTAACAGATCAGCCGAACGGAAAGGGTGTGCCTCCTTCACGACTGGAATTGAGGAGCGCTCGGTTAAGGTGCTCAGGCGTTTATGACGTTAAGAGCATGAATCGGTAACACAGCTAGCCTACAGCCTGTATTTGTTAATATCACAACATGACTATTTGCTAACTGGCTCGGTTGACGCTGCGATTGGTGATAGGTATGATCCACGCCGACTTCAGAGGTCTTCTGACCAATGAACAGTGCGGGAATAGCTCAGTTGGTAGAGCGCAACCTTGCCAAGGTTGAGGTCGCCAGTTCGAACCTGGTTTCCCGCTCCAATTTT
>JBFFKD010000302.1:0-3988 GCA_041555595.1 Motiliproteus sp. | reverse complement strand
GGTCATCCCTTGCTTGAGCACGAGTCCTGAGCCGGGGCGACCGTAATGTAGTACCTGAGGCTCCTCGTGAAAGGTTTCGCCGATGCCGTGCCCGCAATACTCACGTACAACCGAATAATGGTTCTTTTCGGCGTGGGTTTGGATCGCATGGCCGATATCGCCGAGGGTGACGCCGGGTTTGACCATCTTGATCCCAAGGTACAGGCACTCTTGCGCCACATCGACCAGACGTTGGGAGTGTGATTGCGGCTTGCCGATGACGAACATTTTGCTGGTATCGCCGTGGAAGCCATCTTTAATGACGGTAATGTCGACGTTGACGATGTCGCCGTTTTTTAGTGGCTTGTCGTTCGGGATGCCGTGGCAAACGACCTGATTCACCGAGGTGCAGATAGATTTTGGGAAGCCGTGGTAGTTCAGCGGCGCTGGGATAGCCTGCTGTGTATTGACGATATAGTCGTGGCAAAGGCTGTTAAGTTCGTTGGTAGTGATTCCCGATTTGACGTGGGGCTCGATCATCGTCAAAACATCGGCAGCAAGTTTGCCGGCGACGCGCATCTTTTCGATCTGATCCGGGGTTTTGATAATCACGCTCATAGATGAAGGCTCTTCGAAATTCGGTCGTGGCAATAACCCTGCTTAAAGCAGTGGTTTAGCGCCTGTTAAATAGCCGGTACTAAGCCCGGCGAGTGATTCGCATTGTACACTCAAACGCCCGCGTTGACAGTGCCCGGCTGGTCTTGCGGTGGCTGCAATAGGGCGGTTATTGAGGGGTTGGGTGGAGTATTTGAAATGCGTTCCGGGCTTTAATTTACGGGGTGTTTGTGGTATAAAGTCGCGCTGCCGTCAGAGGGCTTCGAGTTTTCTGTGGCATTTTTTATTAAATGAAGTTCTAACGTCGCACATAAACCGTCACATTGCTCTGGGTGCTCCGTCGATGTTTCAGGTCTGGCTTGTCCGGTCTGGTTCTAAATGTCGCTGGGTTGAGTGATGGGGTTTGTGGAGGCCTAACCCGATTATTTTAGGAAAATATAATGTCTAAAGTTTCAATGCGTGAGCTGCTCAAAGCTGGTGCACACTTCGGTCACCAGACTCGTTACTGGAATCCGAAAATGGGTAAGTACATTTTCGGTGCGCGTAACAAGATCCATATCATCAACCTTGAGCACACTGTGCCTGCCATGAACGAAGCTCTGGCTGTTGTTCAGCGTCTGGCGACCAGCAAGAATAAGATCTTGTTTGTTGGTACTAAGCGTGCAGCAAGCAAGGTGATTCGTGATGAGGCGGTTCGTGCTGGCATGCCTTACGTCAACCACCGTTGGTTGGGTGGTATGTTGACCAACTACAAGACCATTCGCGCGTCAATCAAGCGTTTTCGCGATCTGGGGCAGCAGTCTTCCGATGGTACTTTTGAGCAGTTGACCAAGAAAGAAGCGCTGATGCGTTCTCGTGAGATGGAGAAGCTTGAGCGCTCTATCGGTGGTATCAACGAGATGGGTGGTCTGCCGGACGCTCTGTTCGTTGTCGATGTTGACCACGAGCGTATCGCTATCAACGAAGCTAACAAGTTGGGTATTCCTGTTATCGGTATCGTTGATACCAACAGCAACCCTGATGGCGTTGATTACGTCATTCCCGGTAACGACGATGCTTTGCGTGCGATTCAGATCTACGTGAAAGCCGTTGCTGATGCTTGCCTTGAAGGTAACGAAGCCGTTGCTGGTGAGTTCGTTGAGGTTGAAGAGAAGGCTGAAGCGGCGCAGTAGTCGATTAAGTCGGTCTGCTGCAGGTCTCTGTTGGCAGGCTAGAGAAGGGGAGCGTAGCTCCCCTTTTTTCAATGAAAAATTTAACACGCTATCTAAGAGGGCCCGATCATGGCGGCTAAAATTTCTGCTTCTATGGTTAAAGAGCTACGCGAGCGCACTGCGCTGGGCATGCTGGAATGTAAAAAAGCGCTGGCTGAAACCGATGGTGACATCGAGCTGGCGATCGAAAATCTGCGTAAGTCTAGCGGCATGAAGGCGGCTAAAAAAGCTGGTCGTACCGCTGCTGACGGCGTAGTCACAGTTAAAGTTGCTGCTGATAACAGCTACGGCGTACTGGTTGAGGTTAACACCGAGACTGATTTCGCAGCGCGCGACGAAAGCTACTTGGCATTTGTAAGCAAGGTTGCTGATGCAGCGTTTGCGGCTAAGCAGACTGATGTCGCAGTGTTGATGGAAGCGGGTCTGGAGGCGGACCGTCAGGCGTTGGTACAGAAGATCGGTGAAAACATCGGTGTTCGTCGTATCGAGCTGGTTGAAGGTGGTAATGTTGGCGCTTACGTTCACAGCAATAACCGTATCGCTGTATTGGTTTCGTTGAGTGCTGGTGAAGAAGCTGTTGCTAAAGACGTTGCGATGCACGTTGCTGCAGTTAACCCACGCGTCATCAAGGCTGAAGATATGCCTGAAGATGTGCTGGCGAAAGAGAAAGAGATCATTCTGGCGCAGCCGGATATGGCTAGTAAGCCTGCCGAAATCGCCGAGAAGATGGTTGGTGGTCGGATCAAGAAGTTCCTGGCTGAAAACTCTCTGATCGATCAGCCGTTCGTTAAGAACCCTGAAGTTAAGGTTGGTCAGCTGGTTAAAGATGCTGGTGCTGAGGTCGTTTCTTTTGTTCGCTTTGAAGTGGGTGAAGGTATCGAAGTTGAGAAGGTCGACTTTGCTGACGAAGTGGCTGCGGCGCTTAAATAAGCCTGTTGTCCACAGGGCGGTCTGGTCTGGTCTGATCGGACTGCCTGTTTGCGGGCCATCTCCTTGGTTCGTAACTTGAGAGCCTCTGAGTGAATCTATACCGCGCTTTATCAGTGTTGGCTATGGATTCACTCAGAGGCTCTGATACACTGCCAACCTGAATTTTCCGGGGAGAATCCAGTCAGTGAGCGATATCAATAAAGCACAGTACAAACGTATCTTGTTAAAGCTCAGCGGCGAAGCGCTGATGGGTGATGAGAGTTTTGGAATTGACCCGCGAGTGCTGGATAGGATGGCGCTTGAGATCGGCCAGTTGGTCGGTATTGGGGTTCAGATCGGTATGGTGATCGGCGGTGGTAATCTGTTCCGTGGCGAGACTCTCAGTCGTGCCGGTATGGATCGGGTTACCGGGGATCATATGGGGATGCTGGCGACCGTGATGAACGCGCTGGCGATGCGCGACGCGCTGGAGCGCAACAATATTACCACGCGTGTCATGTCGGCGATCTCCATGGTCGGCGTGGTGGAGGACTATGATCGCCGGAAGGCGATGCGTTACCTCAATCAAGGTGATGTGGTTATTTTTTCTGCCGGTACCGGCAATCCGTTCTTTACTACCGATTCCGCAGCCTGCTTGCGCGGTATCGAGGTTGAGTGTGACCTGGTGCTTAAGGCGACCAAGGTTGAGGGTGTGTTCTCGGCCGATCCGGTCAAAGACCCGACAGCGACGCTGTACAACCACCTGACCTTTGATGAGGCGCTGGAAAAACAGCTAGGGGTGATGGATCTGACCGCGATGTGTCTGACTCGTGATCATGATATGCCGATTCGAGTGTTTAATATGAATAAGCCAGGTGCCTTGGTTTCGGTTGTGCGTGGTGGTGATGAAGGGACCCTAATCGATAACGGTCCTGTTAAAGGAGAGAGCATTGATTAACGAAATTAAACAAGATGCCGAAGAACGGATGCAGAAAAGCGTCGTTGCTGCGGTCGAGAACTTCAAGAAAATCCGTACCGGTCGTGCTCATCCGAGTATCTTGGATTCCATCAAGGTCGATTATTACGGCTCCGATGTGCCGCTGAGTCAGGTTGCTAACATCAACGTTGAGGATGCGCGAACGCTGTCGATCACGCCGTGGGAGAGTCCGATGGTGCCGGCGATCGAGAAAGCGATCATGAAGTCGGATCTGGGGCTTAATCCTTCGTCTGCTGGGGCTGTCATTCGGGTGCCGCTACCCGCACTGACCGAGGAG
>JBFFKD010000301.1:0-4004 GCA_041555595.1 Motiliproteus sp. | reverse complement strand
GGTAGCACCGTTGAATCAGAGTGGCTTTATCGGTGTGGCTGGCGGTGATATCGCACTTGAATCGATCGCTCAAATCATCAACTCGATCGACTTTATGGGGCTGGGATACGCTTACCTGATCAATGCTGACGGAAAGATTTTGGCGCATCCGAATGCCGCGTTGAACGACAAGACGATCGGTGAGCTGTTTGACGGCCAGCGTCCGGTTCTGAATGCTGGCATCGATGAGTCCAGCATCGCTGGAGATGCCAAGCTGATCTCATTCGTACCGATCGAAGGGATTGCCAATGTTGATTGGTATCTGGGTATTGTGATCGACAAGGGTGAGGCTTATGCCCCGATCAATAAACAACGAAATGCATCGATTTTGTTCTTGTTGGTCGCAACGGTCTCGATCGTTTTGCTATTGCGCCTGGTGCTTGGATTTATCACACGTCCACTCCTGCGTTTGCGAACTGCGCTGCAGGATATCTCCGTAGGAGAGGGGGATCTGACCCAGCGACTGAACGTCGAATCTAACGATGAAATTGGTGTGACCGCCGAAGCCTTCAATCAGTTTGTTTCCAAGATACAGCTACTGGTGAAGGATATTATTCACTCTACCGTGGAGCTGAATGAGGTCGCCGAAGGCAGTAAACGCCATGCTGAACGTACCTCTGAAGTGGTTGAGGGGCAGATTCGTGAGACCGACATGGTGGCAACTGCGATCAATGAGATGTCCAGTTCGGCCCAGGAGATAGCCAGTAATGCCCAGGGAGCTGCCGATGCCGCCAGTCGCTCGCGCGATGAAGGCCAGAAAGCGCAGCAAGAGGTGGGGCGTACTATTGAATCAATGAACCATTTGGCGCAGGAGCTTGATGGTGCTGCCGGGGTGATTAACTCATTGGAGAGTGAAGTCGGTAACATCGTCGCTATTCTTGATGTGATCCGGGGGATCGCTGACCAGACCAACCTGCTGGCACTCAATGCCGCCATCGAAGCGGCGCGAGCCGGTGAGCAGGGCCGAGGCTTTGCTGTTGTTGCCGATGAAGTGCGCAACTTGGCTAGCAAAACGCAAGCGTCGACCGCTGAGATCCAGGAGATGATCGAACGGTTGCAGCGTGGCTCGCACGATGCCGTTGAGGTGATGGAACAGAGTAAGGTGTTGGGTGTGGCGACCGTCGAGCAAGCCAACCAGGCTGCACAATCGCTGGGTGCGATTGCCGACGCGGTAAATGTAATTAGTGATATGAATATTCAGATCGCCAGTGCCACCGAGGAACAGACCGCTGTGACCGAAGATATCAGTCGCTCGGTTGTGACGATTGCCGATTCGACCCAGCAGACCTCCAACTCTGCCGCTGATGCCGTGGAGATGGGAGAGCGTCTGTCACAAGTCGGAACCCAGCTACAAGCGCTGGCGCACCGCTTTAAGGTTTAACGATGACTGGCTTTTAATCTAAGGCTTGTCGTAAAGCCGCTGCCGAATTCGGTAGCGGCTTTTTTGTTGGTGGTGAGTAAACGTTGTTACAGTAGGGAGGTCGAGTTGTGGTTCAGAGGCTGCAGCTGGGCAGTCCCTGTTTGGCGAGATATTTCTGATGGTACTCTTCGGCTCGATAGAAGTTGGCCGCCGGAACGATCTGGGTCACGATCGGTTGGGCAAAATTGGGCTGCAATTGTTGCAGCATCGCTTCGGCCTGCTGCTGCTGCTCGGCATCGTGGAAGAATACCGCTGATCGATACTGGCTACCGCTGTCGGGGCCCTGTCGATTGAGAGTGGTTGGGTCGTGTATCTGCCAGAACAACTGCAGTAGTTGGCGGTAGTCGACAACCTGTGGATCGAATTGCAGTTGCACCACTTCGGCGTGGCCGGAGGTGTCGGTGCAGACCTCTTTGTAGTTGGGATCGTCGGTGTGTCCGCCCATATAGCCCACCGCCGTTTCAACAACGCCGGGCTGAGCGGCGAAGCGAGATTCGACCCCCCAGAAACATCCGGCGGCAAAGGTTGCGGTAGCCATCGTTGCACTAGTCATCAATGTAACTCCAAAAAGGTGATATCGATCGGACTAGGATAGCGACAGTTGACGACGACTCCAACTCAAACTCGGTCGAGTCGCTGTTTATACCAAAAAAGCCCCGCCGATCTCTGAATTTAAGACCTACCGGGCGTGTTACTGCTTGTTAGGCCAAGGCGCTGCTGCGGGGCTTTATAGTATTCCTTCAAATGGCTGAACCCTGACTAGCTCTCCCGCCGCTACATCGCCTTGGCTGTCGCTCAGCACGATCAGGCAGTTGGCTCGGCTCATCGAGGTTAGAATCCCCGATCCCTGTTGACCGCTGCTGTAGACCTGCGGAAGGCCTGCGCTGTCGGTTTCGATGATGGCGCGGATAAACTCGGTGCGTCCCGGTTTCTTACGGATATGATCACGGCTGGGCAGTTGACAGCTCTGCGGCAGCCAGTGTGATTCGCCGCTGAGCTTTCGCAAAGCCGGTTTGACGAACTGCAGGAACGACACCATCACGGCCACCGGGTTGCCGGGCAGGCCGAAGAACAGCGCCTTGCCGACATGGCCAAACGCCAGCGGCCGACCGGGCTTGATCGCCAGTCGCCAGAATCCGACCTGGCCCAGTTTATCGAGACAGTCTTTGACGTAGTCGGCTTCACCCAGCGAGACCCCGCCTGAGCTCAGTACTATATCGGCCTGGGCGCTGGCCTGCAGAAACGCCTGCTCGATCGCTTCGGGCTGGTCGGCTATGACGCCAAGATCGATCACCTCGATATCCATCGATCGCAGCATCGCGGTGACTGTGTAGCGGTTACTGTCGTAGATCTGGCCGGCCTGCAGCGGCTGGCCCAGACTGCGGATCTCATCGCCAGTGGAAAAGTAGGCCACCCGGGGTTTGCGGTAGACGCAGGCCTCGGCTTGGCCCAGGGAGGCGATCATTCCCAGTTCAGCTGCGCCAAGGCGAGTTCCTGCCGGGATTGCCACCGCATCCAGGGCCAGGTCTTCACCGGCGAAGCGGCGGTTCTGACCGGGCTTGGCGCCGGCGGGGAACTGAACGTAGAGGTCACCATCAGAGTCTTGGCAGTGGCAGACCTCTTTGATGATCACTGTATCGAGGCCGTCGGGTACCTTGGCGCCGGTCATGATCTTGACGCACTGTCCTGGCGCGATTTCGTCATCAAACGGATGTCCGGCCAACACATTGCCGATCACCTGCAGCCGGTTGTCGCCATCGTTGTTTAGATCACTGCTACGCACCGCGTAGCCGTCCATCGCCGAGTTGTCGTAGGCGGGCACGTTGATCGGTGAGATCACATCCTGCGCCAATACTCGGCCGAAGCCGTGACGAACATCGAGCTGTTGAGTTTGGATCAGGGGCTCGACCGAACGCAGAATTTGCTCGCGGCCCTGTTCGACCGGTAGCAGGTCGCTGGCCGGTCCGCCGCAGCATTGATGCTGCTCCGGATTTAACGCCTGCTGTGGATCGGTCTGTTTACTGCTGCTCATGATGCACCGTCCGGTGTATTGGCAGCAGTGCTGGGACGCAGTTGATCGAGCTGACAATAGCTAATGATGAAATCGGCAAACGCCTGCGGATTATTGATATCGAGCCTGGGCAGTTGGGTCGCCACCGGTAGGCTATCGTCGTGAGCCACCGCGACGATATGCGGATCGTCCGGGAATAGCAGGCGTTGCTGGGTGCTGGGGCGGTGCAGTTCGATCTTGGGGAACGGTAGGTGCTTAAAACCCTCCACCATGATCAGATCAAGCCTGCTGGGGTCGAGCTGGTCGATCAAGTAGTTGAGATCCGGATCATCCTGTGGCTCGGGGGTCTCGGTCATCAACGCCCAGCGGTGGCTGGAGCCGATCAGCATTTGACCGGCGCCGGCTTTGCGCAACTCATAGCTGTCTTTACCCGGGGTGTCGACCTCAAAACGGTGGTGAGCGTGTTTGATCATGCCGACCCGGATACCGCGCTGGCTTAACAGTGGGATCACTTGCTTGAGCAGGGTGGTCTTG
>JBFFKD010000300.1:0-4017 GCA_041555595.1 Motiliproteus sp. | reverse complement strand
TTTGGCTGGCCTTTATGGGCTTGGCCCTGACCAACCTGTTTTGGGCCATCAACGCCACCTTGGCGCGCGGCTACTTTACCGAGGTCGCTCCGATCGCCATGAACACCTTCCGCTGGCTGGGTGCGTTTGTGTTGCTCACCCCGTTCGCGCTGCGGGGGGTGATCCGCAACTGGCCGCAGATCCGCCCCAAGCTTTTACCACTAAGCGGTTTGGCGATCTGCAGCATCACTCTCTACAACAGCCTGCTCTACCTGGCTGCCAACTACACCACCACCGTCAACATCACCCTGCTCAACACCATGATCCCGGTATTTACCCTGATCGCAGCCTGGCGCCTGCTCGGCAATAAGCCGCGGGCGATGCAGGTCATCGGCATGCTGGTGTCGATCAGCGGTATTCTACTGATTCTGACCCAGGGGCAGTTCGATCTGCTACTGGCGATCAGTTTCAGCAAGGGCGATCTGGTGATGTTGGTGGCCGTAGCTTGCTGGGCGCTGTATACCGTGCTGCTGAAACGGATCAATCTGCAACTGTCACCGATCACCCTGCTGTACCTGCTGATTCTGTTGGGACTGCCATGGCTACTGCTCGGCTACGGCATCGAAGCCTGGTTGTTCCGCGCCTACTGGCCCTCGCCCGACCATCTGGGATTGATGGCCTACCTGTGGGTGTTCCCGTCGATCATCGCTTACATCTTCTGGACTCAAGGGGTCCGTCACGTCGGCCCCGAAGGCGCCTCGCTGTCGGTCAACCTGATGCCCCTGTTCGGTGCAGTCTTGGCAATCACCTTTCTCGGTGAGTCGATTCACTGGTTCCATCTGGCCGGTGCCGCCTGCTCGCTGCTCGGGATGGTGCTAGCGCTGGGGCCGCCTCGCTGGTTGATCACACCATTTCAACGTCGTAGATAACGCCGGTGAAACAGGATCTAACCGTTTTTTACAACGCAGCGCTGCGCAGGTCGAGATGCAGCGTTCCAACCACTCCAGTGCCTGCTGGCACACTCATCCCCACCACCAAGCAGCGTCAGGCATTTTCCCTTTGAATCGTTGGAAAGCCACGGCCAGCGCTGAGCCGGTCAGCACAAGCAAAACAGCATCACGACGCTACCTCGGCAGCCCCTGCGCAAGCCTGGTGCTATATCTACCCAACCCGCCTCTAATAGAGGCTGATAGCAGCAATCGAGACAGCTCAAAGCGGCACGCCACCTCGATCGACATCGACGAGCTGATCGCGCTCAACGGCAATCACTGGCGTAAAATTTTAACCATTCTGGCCAAGCTCAACTGCGGCCATAACGATTGGCGCCACTACCGAGACCATCAGTTACTTCGACAGCACGAGGCGGTCTGTTTTGATGATCAACTCCGCCCCGGCAGTACCATCCATCTGGTCGCCGGCAAATCCAGCTGGCAGCGTTTGGGACTGGAACCCGACCCCGAACCGACAGCTAAGCTCTTTGAGCCTCTGGATGATCAGCAACGGCTGTGGAAGGGAGCTGTCAGCGGTGTACAAGGCGACATCTACCTAACCCCGTACTTCGACTACCGGCAATTCCCCAACGCCCTGATCGAGTTACTAAAAAAGCAGATAGCTTGATAACCACCGGCATACCGCAGCTACGCTTGCGCTGCCGTGCGAACTGCCAGGTCGAGAGTTGTTGAAACTGCGGCAGATGCGATCCCATCGTAATTATGTTAATTCGCCACTACATGCCATGAGGAGATCCGCCTGCAAAAGGCCTTTTAGCGCTTCTCGAGCACCGCAGATGACAAGATCGCCGCGAGCCCAGTGCCTACCAAGCCCGCTCTTATGAGCATTAGAACCCTCTCGCCCTGGACATCCACTGTGCTGAACAATTTGAGATACGATCGTCTGCGAAGCGACAACAGGCAAATAGTACCCAGCCTTTTTGAAGGATGGATCACGCTGGACGGGTAAAGCCGAGAGGTTCACGCCAGCAATAACTTCAGGCTCATCAGGATACAGATCAGCACCACCAACGGTCGGATCAGTTTTGAGCCTTTCAATACCACTAACGAAGCCCCTAGCCGGCCACCGATCAGCTGGCCGAGGGCCATCACCAGCCCCAACGTCCAGACCACCTGACCGCCGATAATAAAAAACAACAGCGAGGCGAGATTACTGGTCAGGTTGAGCACCTTGGTATGGGCCGTGGCTTTGGTTAAGCCAAACCCCATCAGACTGACGAAAGCGATGGCAAAAAAGGAGCCGGTACCCGGACCAAAAAAACCGTCGTAAAAGCCCACGCTAAAACCGATTGTCACCGCAAAACTCAATGCACCCAATCGCTGGTGAGCATCCTCCTCACCCACCTGCGGTGACAGTAGAAAATAGAGTGCAATCAGGATCAGCAGCACCGGAATCACCGCGGTCAGGAAGCTGGCATCGATCTGCTGGACCAATAAGGTGCCTAACGCCGCACCGACAAAGGTGCAGACCACCATCGAAGCGATGCTTCGCAGATCGACCAACCCTTTGCGGATGAAATAAAGGCTAGCCGAGAAAGTACCGAAGCTCCCTTGCAGCTTATTCGTGGCCAATGCCTGAGCCGGCGACAGCCCAGCAAACAGCAGCACCGGCAAAGCGATCAAGCCACCACCACCGGCGATAGCATCGACAAAACCCGCTAGCACTCCGGCAGCAAACAATAGGACCACCAGCTGGTAGCCAATATCAAACTCCATCGTACGTCCTTGAATCGCGGTGAAAAAGGAGCGAGGGGGAACAGACGCTGCTCAGCCTCCCCCTGCCTAGCTACGCGCCAGTCGGGCATTCTAACGCTTGAACGCTGAGTGGAAAATCAGAATCGAACAGTAGCCGTTGAAAACGATGGTTTCATCGTACCGGTATGGAAACCCCAACCTTTGCAGTACAATCCATCATTGCATTATGTTCACCCAATCCAGCAAAGATCCATACGATCGAACAATCGGAACACTCATGTCAAAAGGCACGCTATATATCCTCTCGGCCCCTTCCGGTGCCGGCAAAACCAGTCTGGTAAAAGCGCTGATCGGCCAAGATACACAAGCCTGTGTCTCGGTCTCACACACCACCCGTCAATCACGCCCGGGTGAGGTTGACGGCTGGGACTACCACTTCACCGACCACGCCACCTTCGATCAGATGGTCGCCTCCGGTGATTTCCTCGAGTACGCAGAGGTGTTCACCAATAAATACGGCACCTCACGTAGCTGGGTGGAATCGACACTGAACGACGGCAAAGATGTGATTCTGGAGATCGACTGGCAGGGCGCGCAACAGGTACGCCAGCTAATGCCCGACGCAATCTCGATCTTCATCCTACCGCCTTCGCGCGAAGCACTGCTGGAACGCCTCAATAAGCGCGGCCAGGATTCGGCCGAGATCATCGACCAACGGATGGCCGAAGCCGTCAGCGAGATGTCGCATTACCATGAGTTCGATTACCTGGTGATTAACGATCAGTTCGACCGCTCACTACTGGAGCTACACGCGATCTTCCTGGCCAAACGCCAGGGTATCGGTCGCCAGATCCAGCAACACCAATCGATGATAGAGGCACTGCTACGCTAGCAAAACTAGCAATACCAGATTGCTTGCCAATGACCGCCTATTTTCTGTACACTGCACGGCTCTTTTTCGAAACAGATTTTTATTAAATTCCCGCTAAGTGCTTGAGGTAAGAGATGGCCCGCGTAACTGTTGAAGATTGTCTGGAAAATGTTGATAACCGTTTCGAACTGATTATGGTTTCCTCTAAGCGCGCTCGTCAGCTGGCTACCGGTGGTAAAGAGCCGAAAGTTGCCTGGGAAAATGACAAGTGCACCGTGGTTGCTCTGCGTGAAATCGCTGCGGGCCTGATCGATGCAAGCATCCTGACCGAGCGTCCGGTTGATGTGGAAGAGCTACTTGAAGAAGCCGTCGAAGCGATCGAAGGCTAAACCTCTCTCCCCTTCTCTCGACTCTTTACTCCCTCTAGCCGATAGAGGGAGTACAAAGCTCGGGCTTTCAACC
>JBFFKD010000299.1:0-4021 GCA_041555595.1 Motiliproteus sp. | reverse complement strand
GCCAATAGCAAGACCAGAGTTAACCATCGACCATACCCCACGATCCATCTCCTATTATGACCTAGCGGTCACATCAGTATAGAAGTCGACGATCAAAGCGACTGAAACACCGCCTCTAACCCACCTAAGGGTAATGACAGATCGGCTGCAGTATAGCGATCAGGGATCAAAATAAAGCCGAGGACAGTGAGACTGTCGGGTGATATAGTCGAAATTGTTATGCCTATGCATCATCCCCGATCGAAGCCTGCAGCTATCAAGTTATGACCCAGCGGATATGGCAACACCTATGATGAGCAAACTATCCGAACACCTTCGACATCTGCACCTGTCGATTCAAGCCCTGCACCCCAACCTCACTCGCCTGTCTGTTGCCTTATACGATCCTAAAACCGACCTACTAAGCAGCTACACTTGTAGCAGTGATATTGATAACCCACTGCTGTGGTACAGCCACCTGCTGTCAAAATGTCCATCGCTGCATCAACTGGCCCACACCGGCAATTCCCGGCTTATTAAAGATCTACAACAACCCGATACTGATCGAACAGTTCATACGCAAACCCTGCTCAACGCGGGCTATCGCTCCAGCTACACCCTGCCACTACGACACAACAGCCATTTGCTGGGCTTTGTATTCTTCAACTCCACTGTGGCCGATGATTTCGATGAATCACTACAAGCCCATCTAGATCTATCGGCGTATACCATCTCATTGCTGGTGGCACAGGAAAAAACTCAATTCAACACCCTGCAGGCCAGCATGAAAACCGCTATGGCCGTCACCCACGAACGCGATCCAGTAACCGGCGGACATCTGCGCCGGATAACCGACTACACCCGTTTCATCTGTACTCTTTTGGCACCCAAACTCAACCTCAGCGATCAATTCATCGTCCACCTGGAACTCTTTTCGTCGCTACACGATATCGGCAAGATCAGCGTACCCGACAGCATATTACTCAAACCGGGCCAACTAACCGTCGATGAATTCGAGATTATGAAGCGTCATACCAGCAATGGTCGTAAGATCATCGATCAAATGATCGAACACCATGCATTCGCAGGCCTCGAGCATATCGATATGTTGAGAAACATCGTAGAATATCATCATGAAAACTGGGACGGCAGCGGCTATCCGCATGGCCTGGCCGGCGAAGAGATACCACTCGAAGCACGAATTATCGCGATCTGCGATGCTTTCGATGCGCTTATTACAGCACGCCCATACAAAGCCCCCAACAGCTCGGCTACTGCATTAGAAGTCATTAGCTCTATGCGGGGGAAAAAGCTTGACCCGTTCTGTACCGATCTGTTCTTACAACATCCAGAAGAGGTCGATAAAATTCGGCGCCGACACTGCGATGAATCCTCGGCGCCCCCTTAGAGCGCCGTTACTGAGCCGTTGAACAACTTCTGATCAACAGCCGTAAAAGCGGCTATGCCGTGACTTAGGATCGGTTAACCCAACCCTGTACACACTTCTATCCACAGACTCTGGGGATAACCGATTGAGTGGACAACACAGCCTGGCGATAACACCAAGTTAGGGGGAACGCGAGCTACGAATCCTGCCAGCCAGGTTGCAGATACTGTAACTGCATCTCCAGCTGCTGGTCATTGATGCCTAGATAGAGCGTGTCGTCCTGTCGGTTAAGCTGCAATTCGAAACCTGAGGTCATGCTCTGAGTCAGCGGTTGCAGCACATCGTAATCGAGTTGAACCGCTTTCAGCCGCTCCAGCTTGGATAGGTTAGGGCTGTGCTGGTGCCACCAACGGTGGGCATTGGCGCCATAGGTGTACAGCGTCAACCGCTTCTGTCGTTTATTGAGCTTGACCAACCGGTCCGGATCGGGCTGACCGATCTCGATCCAGTGCTGCACCTCATCGTAATCGTTGCGCAACCAGATCGGCGCTTCGTCGGTGGTCGAGATACCACCGCCAAACCGCAACCCGGGCTCGAACTCCAACCCTAGCGCGATCAAGCGTGCCAATAACCGGGCATCTGATTCGGAAGGGTGTTGCGCCACTGTAAGGTCGAGCTGCTCGTAGCAGTGCCGATCCATATCGCTGACAAACAGTTTTACTTTGTAGATCCGACTGCCTTTGGCCACTTAATCTAATCCAAATTTAAGATGATCGTCCGGTGAAGCACGATCCTCGAGTTGATGATAATGCTCGATCGCCTTAATCAGGCGGGCATGATTCTGTTCGTCCTGACCAGATTTGAGGTAATGCTCGGTCAACTTAAACACCTGTTCCAGGTGTTCTAATCGGTACTGGCTGTTGAGCAACGCCTTAGCCACATGGTAAGGGTCACGCCCCTCCTCACGCATCAAAATCGCGGCGTCTAACGCCTGCTCCAACTGTTGCTGTGTTGGCTTACCCATAACCTCTCCTGAATTTTCCTACCGACGCTGTCGGTAACGGTCCAATAGATCAGATAACGCTGTAATAGCAGCTGCGCTCAATCATCTAGCCTCAATGCCTGTTATCGCATAGTGGCACGATTTCACCACCGGTTATAGCGAGTTAGTGGCGAACAAGGTTGTTTTAACACTCTCTTTACGGTTATCAATTATCGCGAACAGCCTCTTGAGAGCGGCGCCCAGGCCACCATACCGGTCATTACTAAACGATCAACAACGGTCCCTATACGAGAAAAAAACAGCCACTACCGCAGCAGGAGAGCCTACGCTGTAATCTAGCGCTACACCCCTGGAACAGGGTTAAAACAACTGACCGGTTGTGGGTACTCTAACCCCCTCAGCCAAGTCTAACGCCTCAAGCGCAGGTAATTGCCAATCGATCGGGCTGCGACCCTGGGCCTTGAGATAACGATTGGCGGCAGAGAAATGGCCGCATCCGAAAAACCCGCGGTACGCCGACAACGGTGATGGGTGCGGCGCCTGCAATACACAGTGCCGCTCGGTATCGATCGCAGCGCCCTTCTTCTGGGCATGCGACCCCCACAACATGAAAACGATACCCTGATCCTGCTGGCTCAACAGTTCGACAATTCGATCGGTGAACGACTCCCAACCGAGACCCTGGTGCGACCCGGCGTTGGCATGTTGAACTGTCAGCACCGCATTAAGCAACAACACCCCTTGCTCAGCCCAGTGGTTGAGATAACCATGTTGGACCGGCACCACCGCTAGATCGCTCTGTAGCTCTTTGTAGATATTGACCAATGAGGGTGGCACCTTGACCCCCGGTTTAACCGAGAAGCTCAGGCCGTGGGCCTGGTTCGGACCGTGATAGGGATCCTGTCCCAGAATCACCACCTTGACTCGATCAGGCGGGGTCAGATTGAGAGCAGTGAATAGCTCTTCGTCAGCCGGATAGATCAATTGATCCGAACGTTGCCGGCAGACAAACTGTTGCAGCGACTGCATATAAGCACTGTCGAATTGATCGGCCAGTAATTGCTGCCAACCAGGCTCGGTTAAATAATCGGATAGTTTCGAGTCGATTTTAGCCATGCGAAACCCAGCACCAGTCGTCGAGGGTAATTTTACGGCCGTAAAACGGCGAGTAGTAGCGTTGCCGACTCGGTGCGTGGGAGATGATGCCGGAGATCGTGATAACCACAAACAGCAGCCAAGGATCGGCAACATCAGGCAGCAGAATGGCCACTCCCAGTAACAACAACTTGAGCATAATCGCCAGGCCGCGAACCTGCAGTAACCAGATGCAATGGCTCCACAACTCGATCAGCACCATGGTGATGCCACTAGCCAGTGTCAGCCACAAAAAAGGCTGCCAATCGGCAGCCGGGGCATGGTAGAGATAGGCACCGCCGATGCCAGCGATACCAAACAGATGTAGCGTACGTAAGGCGATCTTACACCAGCGCTTGCCGGCAAACTGGCGCGAGCGCTGCGGGAACAACCAACGACCGAAAAACTGCTCCAGTCCGGTCGTCACGGTTATCAGTCCTGCTCGTTCTGTGGCTTAACTTCAGGACGCAGATGCGGGAACAGCAACACGTCGCGGATCGACGGTGAATCGGTGAAGT
>JBFFKD010000298.1:0-4024 GCA_041555595.1 Motiliproteus sp. | reverse complement strand
GCTTACGCCAGCGTATCGGTCGCTACCCGGTAATCAGGGTCTTCGCTCTCGTTGATCTCGACCATGCTGCCCGCCTTTTTTAACAGTATCCGGCATTCGGGACTGAGGTGGCGCAGATGCAATTTCTTACCGGCGCTGATATAGCGTTCGGCCAGGGTGTCGATCGCTTCCAGGCCGGAGTGATCCGATACGCGCGAGTATTGAAACTCGATTACGATATCATCCGGATCATTTTCTGCATCGAACAGCTCGAGGAAGTTGTTGACCGAGCCAAAGAACAGCGGGCCGTGTAGCCGGTAGATCTTGGTCTCTCCCTCCATGCTCGGTACCACCCGGATGTGCTTGGCGTGGCTCCAGGCAAATACCAGCGCTGAGACGATCACGCCAACCACAACGGCGATCGCCAGGTCGGTCGCCACGGTGACACCTGATACCAGTATCAGCACGAAGGCATCGGATTTTGGAATCTTGCGCATGATGCGGAAGCTGGACCACTCGAAGGTGCCCAGCACCACCATGAACATCACCCCGATCAGTGCGGCGACAGGGATCTGCTCGATCAGATCGGAGGCGAACAGGATGAAAGCCAGTAGGCTCAGTGCTGCGGTGATACCTGACAGACGGCCTCGGCCGCCAGAGTTAATGTTGATCATGCTCTGACCAATCATGGCGCAACCGCCCATGCCGCCGAAAAATCCGGTAACGACGTTGGAGGTCCCCTGAGCAACGCACTCCTTGTTACCACGACCGCGGGTGCCGGTGATCTCATCGATCAGGCTTAGGGTTAGCAGCGATTCGATCAAGCCGATGGCTGCCAAAATGACGGCATAAGGCAGGATGATGATCAGTGTCTCAAAAGTGAAGGGTACCGATGGGATGGCAAACGCCGGCAGTCCGCCGGCGATCGAGGCAACGTCGCCAACGGTCTTGGTATCGAGGCCACCGAAGATGACCGCCAGTGATACGGTCAGAATCGCAGCCAGCGAGGCCGGTACGGCCTTGGTCAGCTTGGGTAGGAAATGGATGATCGCCATCGTCAGTGCAATCAATCCGAGCATGATGTACAGCACATTACCCTGCAGCCATTGCTGCTGACCCGCAGCGTCGATGAACTTGAACTGGCTTAATTGGGCCAGGAAGATCACGATCGCCAATCCGTTGACAAAACCCAGCATCACCGGGTGCGGTACGATGCGGATGAATTTACCCAGCCGTAGTACCCCGGCACCGATCTGCAGGATGCCCATCAACACCACAGTGGCGAACAGGTATTGAACGCCATGGTCGGCGACGAGTGAGACCATCACCACCGCCAAGGCACCGGTAGCGCCCGAAATCATGCCGGGACGACCGCCCATAACCGCGGTTATCAGGCCGACCATAAAGGCGGCGTAGAGTCCGACCAGCGGTTCAACTCCGGCGACGAAGGCGAATGCCACCGCTTCGGGAACCAGCGCCAGTGCAACGGTCAGGCCGGATAGGAGATCGTTTTTGATGTTTTGCGATCGGTTTACAACAAGGTTGAACATGATACATCTCTGGTTACGACAGGCTTAAAATCCGTGCCTCGGCTGTCAGTCGTTAATAGCGGTCGCCGATGGCGTACAGCCATACAACGGCGGGTGTTTCACCGTCGAGACAGTCGTTAAAAATGGGCTAAGCGTGTGGGTATGGGTAAAGGCGGCTAATTATACAGCCTGCACTGCGATGCACAATCACGGTTGGCTGTTTATTGAGCGATCTCATTGTTGTGGTTTGTTGCCGGCGGGTTCGGTTGGGCTGATCGCTTGAGCGGGATTGTTTTCGCGTGGCGACTCAGCTTCTTTCGCAGTTGGCCGCAGTAAGCGTTATAATACTGGCCGTTTTTTGCACGGTGGCGCAGGCCATTCGTTGTGCCCCTCCCCCGTTATGTCAAAGTAGAAGTTGTTATGAGTCAGGTTAGTCAGGAAGTCGCCATCCGCCGCACCTTTGCGATCATCTCGCATCCCGATGCCGGTAAGACCACCATCACCGAAAAACTACTGCTGTTGGGTCAATTGATCCAGAAGGCTGGTACCGTTAAGGGGCGCAAAAGTGATCGGCACGCGACCTCGGACTGGATGACGATGGAGCAGGATCGAGGCATTTCGATCACCTCGTCGGTGATGCAGTTCCCGTACAACGATCGTATCGTTAACCTGCTGGATACTCCCGGACACGAAGATTTCTCCGAAGACACCTACCGCACTCTGACCGCAGTCGATTCGGCGCTGATGGTGGTTGACGGCGCGAAGGGGGTCGAGGCCCGTACTATCAAATTGATGGATGTCTGTCGGTTGCGTGATACGCCGATCTTCTCTTTCGTCAACAAGATGGATCGGGATATCCGTGATCCTATTGAGCTGTTGGATGAGATCGAACAGGTTCTGAAGATTCAAGCAGCACCGATCAACTGGCCGATCGATATGGGGAAGCAGTTCCGCGGTGTGTATAACCTCTATACCGATACCGTCACCAAGTTTAAACAGGGTCAGAATGCGTTGCTGCACGATGATGAGCAGATTCAGGGGCTCGATAGTGACGAGGCGCGCGAATATCTGGGTGATCTGTACGAAGATTTTTGCGATGAAATTGAGCTGGTTCGCGGTGCTTCGCACCAGTTTGACCGGCAGGCATTTTTAGATGGAAAGCTGACTCCGGTATTCTTCGGTACGGCGTTGGCCAACTTTGGTGTGCGCGAGATGTTGAACGACTTCGTCGAATGGGCGCCGGCACCGATAGCGCGTGCCACCGTTGAACGGCAGGTGGCGGCCGATGAGGAAAAGTTCTCCGGTTTTATCTTTAAGATTCAGGCCAATATGGATCCGAAGCACCGTGACCGGATCGCCTTTATGCGGATCTGTTCAGGCAACTATCGGCAGGGGATGAAGATGCGCCATTGCCGGATCGGAAAAGACGTCAAGATTGCCGATGCCGTGACGTTCCTGGCCGGAGACCGATCCAATGTCGATCAGGCCTGGTCAGGCGATATTATTGGTCTGCATAACCATGGAACTATTCAGATCGGCGACACGTTCACCGAAGGTGATAGCCTTAAATATACCGGCATCCCTCACTTTGCCCCAGAGATGTTTCGGGCGGTTCGACCCACCGATCCATTGAAGATGAAGCAGCTTCAGAAGGGCTTGCAGCAGCTGTCTGAAGAGGGCGCTGTGCAGCTGTTTATGCCGATGAAGAACAATAATATGGTGCTTGGAGCGGTAGGGCAGTTGCAGTTTGAAGTGGTGGTATTCCGGCTTAAGGATGAGTACAAGGTCGATTGTGTCTATGAACCGGTTTCGGTGCAGACTGCTCGTTGGGTCGAATGTGACGATGAGAAGATGCTGGAAGAGCTCAAGCGTAAAGGATACGACAACCTTGCCATCGATGGCGGAGGCTTACTGACTTATCTGGCGCCGACCCGGGTTAATCTGTCGCTAACCGAAGAGCGCTGGCCTGATGTCCGGTTCCGGGCTACGCGCGAGCACTGAGGTCGCGTTGTTTCGATCCTAAGCCCGTTTTATACGGGCTTTTTGTTGGCTGTCTTACGGACGTTGAGATTATTCTCGGCGTCTGTTTTTTTTACGCTGTTTTCAATCAGTGATATCTATTCGATCTATTTTGTTCTGTTTATCAAATTCTTATCGTTATGGTGTGAATTATTCTTCGCTTCTATGGTTGTCAATTAGTGCTCTTTTAGAGGATGGGAGTGTAAGCCCGATAAGGATGGTTGGGGCGCAAGATGGGAGAGTGTCTTGTATATTCCAAAATCACTGTACGAGGCGTTGCCCTATTTCTATATAGGGTGCAGCATCGCTATCTTTATCCTGGCTGATAGTCCGGTTATCTATCTATCGACAGCGTTGCTTTATGCTGCGGGTTCGCTGATCTGGGTGACGCGATCGGCCTATCGCCGTAACAACTCTAAGCATCAGATTGAAAACCGTCGAGGCCGGTTTCGCTTTCCCGAGCTGGTTTATGAATACCTACCGTTCGTCTATCTCGC